>QHPM01000006.1 GCA_003219095.1 Verrucomicrobiota bacterium | reverse complement strand
ATGGATCGACGTCGTGCGGGTGCTGGATTTGCTCGGGCGTCCTCGGCCCAGACAAAATTAACAAAGCCATCGCGCGCCAGTCGAAAGACTATCTCGGGCATGGGTGGGGTTTCGCCTGGCCCGGCGACCGGCGTATTATATATAATAGAGCGAGCGCCAGCCCGACCGGCGAGCCATGGAGCGAGCGCAAGAAATTGATTTGGTGGGACCGCGCACAAAATAAATGGACGGGCGGAGATAATCCCGATTTTCCGGTGGGAAAATCTCCGGATTATCGCCCGGCCCGACACGATAAAGGCCTGGACGCAATTCCGGGCAATGCGCCTTTCATTTTGCATGAGGACGGACTTGGCTGGATTTATGTGCCCAAAGGTTTGCAAGACGGCCCGTTCCCGACGCATTACGAGCCGCTCGAATCCCCTGTGCGCAATCTGCTTTATTCGCGTGACACGGATCCGGTGGTCAATTGGTTCACGCGCCAGGAGAATCGTTTTGCTCCGCCAGGCGATCCGCGGTTTCCGTACGTTCTCACAACTTATCGGCTGACCGAGCATCATACTGCGGGCGGCATGTCGCGCTTTTTGAGTCATCTCGCGGAATTGCAGCCGGAAATGTTTGCCGAGATTTCGCCTGAGCTGGCAATGGAACTGGAGATCGACAATGGCGATTATGTTTGCATCGTCACGTTACGCGGCGCCATTGAATCGCGTGCGCTCGTTAGCCGCCGCGCGCGACCGCTTCAGATCAATGGAAAAACCGTGCACCAGGTGGCGGTACCATTTCATTTCGGTTCCGCCGGCCCGGTGCGCGGCGACGCCGCCAATGATCTACTTGCCATTTCCGGCGAGCCGAATGTCACGATCATGGAAACCAAGGCGCTGGCTTGCCGCATCGTCCCGGGCCGATTGCCCCGCGGACCCGCGTTCGAGGAGTGGCTCGACAAATACGTCCCGCGCGGTGGCCCACCCAATTTGCATCCGGAACAGCCGCCGCCCAGCGCGCCCGCCGGCGATAAGTTTAAAACAGACCACGGACAACATGGAAAGACGGAGTCAGCAGGATGAAGTGTTTGGAGTAATAGCGATGAAAACATGAAGAGGTCTCGCAGCACTCCATCACTGCATTGCTCCATTACTCCAATGGTATGATCGGCGAAGGAATCCAGAGCACGAATCAGCGGAAGCATTCCTACGTGCAGGATCGCGTCGAGGTCGGCTTCTTCACCGACCCGAGTGTTTGCATCGGTTGCAAAGCCTGCGAGGTCGCATGCAAAGAATGGAACCAGGTTCCGGATGATGGGTTCATCTGGTCGGGAAATTCCTACGACAACACCGGCCATCTTGGTGCATCAACCTGGCGGCACGTCATGTTTCTCGAGCAAGATCGACAAAAAGGAAATCAGATTACCGGTTCGATGGGTTCGCCAGTCGAACCCGCCGCTCCAACTTGGACCAGGCCACAATCGGACTTCTCGTCCGTAACCTTGGCGGAGGCGGAAGATCCTTTTCGTTGGGTTTTCTTATCCGACGTTTGCAAACACTGCGATGAAGCAGGTTGTCTGGAATCGTGCCCGACCGGCGCGATCGTGCGGACGGAAATTGGTTCGGTGCTGGTGCAGAACGATGTCTGTAACGGTTGCGGTTACTGCGTCGTCTCCTGTCCCTTTGGCGTAATTGATCGCCGGCCTGAGCCGCTTCCCGATGCCGGTGGCGCATTTAAATGCACGTTTTGTTACGATCGACAAAAAAGTGGGCTCGTGCCGGCGTGCGCAAAAGTTTGCCCGACTGAATCGATCGTGTTCGGCCGATTGGATGATTTACGCGCACGCGCCTCGAAACGCGTGAAACAGTTGCAGGAAACCGGCCACGCCGACGCACAACTTTATGATCCGCAGGAAACCAGTGTGCACGGCATTCACGCGTTCTTCTTGATTTTCGGCGAGCCGGAAGCATACGGACTCCCGCCGAAGCCGGAGGTTCCAACAATTTACCTGCAATCGGCTTGGATGGCGGCGATCGCTACCGGGTTCGGAGCGGCTGTGGTCGCATTCGCCGCCTTTCTTTTCTTCTCCTAACGAGATGGCCGACATCCATAATCCAGCTTCCGAGCAGCGGCTTGAACAACTACGCGAACAAGCTTGGGAAAAAGGTGTCGTCACCGACCGCGGAGTAAATGTCGTGGGCGGGCCAATTCCGCGCAAAGCTGGTTATTACGGACAACCGGTCGTAAAACCGCCGGTGTGGATTTGGGAAATCCCAGTTTATTTTTTCGTTGGCGGGTTTGGTGGCATGTCGGCTGTGATCGCGCTGGCCGCCGTTGCGTTTCACCATCCAGATGTCGCGGCCACGGCGATGTCGCTTGCTGTCTTCGCGGCAATTGTCTCGCCCATTCTGTTGATTCTCGACCTTGGCCGGCCCCGGCTTTTCCTCAACATGCTGCGAGTGTTCAAGCTTCGTTCCGCGATGTCGATGGGGGTTTGGATCCTGGTAATGTTCAGTTCCTGCGCCGTTCCCGGCTTGATCGCCCTCGAACTGCACACCCATCTGGGACTCATTGGAAACATCGACCAGCTCCTTCGGTTCTTCGCCGGGTTGTTCATTGCCGGCTCGGCATTTTTCGGACTCTTTCTCTCGACTTATACCGGCGTGCTCCTGGGCGCGACCGCGATCCCGGCGTGGTTTTTGCATCGCGTGCTTTTGCCGATTCACTTTGGAGTGGCCGGGTTGGGTTCGGCGGCAGCGTTGTTAGAATTGCTCGGTCATCGGATCGCTGCGCTCAATGCGCTCGGATATTTTGCTGCCGCAGTTGAAACCGGATTGCTGATCTGGCTTAGCGTCGATAAACATGGAGCTGCTGACCGCGCGATACACGAACACGGTTCGGGCTGGCTCATTCGGATCGGCGAAATATTGAACGGTCCGCTCGCATTTGTTCTACGACTGTTTGGCCAGGTTCCACTCGCAGCGATCGCGTTTCTAATCGGTGCACTTGTTAGCCGATTTGGCTGGATCGCGGTTGGCAAAGTTTCCGGGTCCGACCCGGAAGCAGTCTTCGCTTCGCAACAACGCTGAGTTTCAGCTCGGTTTTGACAGGACTCTCTCGTCGCCGACTCGGCGAGTAACGCCATCACGATCGAGACGCTCGAGAAATGGAATGATGACGCGACGGCTGCTGCCGAGGAGTTGGCGTAATTCGGAGGCGCCGGCGGAATTATTTTTGCGCAGAAACGTGACGATCGCGTCCCGCATTTTTGCAAAGTGCTCAATCGCTAGGACAATCTCGTCATTTAGTTCCACCACTTCGCTACTATCGCGGAGAAAACGGAGTGCTTGCTGCGATGTTGCATCCGGCGCGAGCTCTGCCCGCGAGGGCGGATCGAACTTCTTCGCCGCCAGCGTCGCGCGCATTTTGGCAGCGGCTGCCTGAAGTTGCGGCGGTAAAGTCGGCCGGTGCGTGGCGCGCGCGATGGTTTCGCGGGTGCGGACAAAACCGTTGCTGCATAGTTCAGAAACCAACAGGTCGAAAATTTCTGGGAGCGGCAAATCATGCTCCAATACCTGGCGAAATTGTGAGAGCCCGAGACCAGCGCGATTTGGGTGGGCCGTGTGTTCGAGGTCAATCAACTCTTCGGCGCGTCGCAAAACGTCGTTCCACCATTTTGTCTCAATCAGGAATTCGCCACGTTTGATTACGTTCGCGATCTTGATCGACTCAGCGATCTCGTCTTCGCCGAATGATGATTTTACGAGCAGTGCATTGCGCTTGACCGCGTGATCGCGCGCGATCTGGGTGGCCACGAAGACTCTGGCATCGTTCGGAGCCTGGGCGCGCCTGGTGAGAAATTCGCGTTGAGCTGCGCTCCGAAAATTCTGCGCGCTCGCATTTGGATCGAGCACGATACCGCCGGCAAGCGTGTTCTGTTCCGACACATCGCGCACCACGAAACGATCCCCGGCAAACATGAAAACCGGTGCTTCAAAACGCATTTGCGCAATTGCATTTTCCCCGGCGCGTAGCTCTGTCTCGTCTTGATAAAAGACACGGGCGCCGAAGGTGGCGCTGCCATGGTGCACGTGGACAACAGCGCTGTGATTGAGCGGTCGCGTGTTGGCCGGTAATCGCGCGGAACGTGACAATGCGACATCGGCAATGGCGTTCGCCTCCCCAAATTTGGCAAGCGCGATGACATCGCCGCGTCGCAGCCCTGGGGTATTCCTTGCCTGCGCCACGGCCACATCCGGCAGGCTCAACGCCGTGCGCGCGCCGGGACCGATCTCTTCGACTTCGCGATTGTGATTTTGAATCGCGCGGATCCGCGCTGGAATCTTCGCCGGTTGAACAACCACCGCCTGACCCCGACTCAAAGTTCCGCCCGCGAGGGTGCCAGTTACCACAGTTCCGATGCCGCGCAATGTGAACGCTCGATCGACGGCAAGTCGCGGTTTGCCGATGTCAGGTTGCGGAACGAGACCGCTGAATTCACGCGCGAGTTCCGCTTTCAATTTTTCGATGCTGCTCCCGATGGTGATCGATGTCCGAACGATCGTCGCCTCCGCGAATGGCGTATCGCGGAGTTGAGCGCAGACGCTTTGCTCGGCTCCATCGGCTGATTCAACAAGGTCGATTTT
>QHPM01000005.1 GCA_003219095.1 Verrucomicrobiota bacterium | reverse complement strand
CAAGCCATCGAGCTGGCATTTTTTCGCGGGATGAGTCAGCGCGAAATCGCCGCAAAAACGAATACACCACTGGGCACGGTGAAAACGCGCCTGGAATTGGGCCTCAAGAAAATTTACGACGGCCTGAAGGAGCTACGCGATGAGCTTTGAAGAGTTTCAAAACCGCGCCCGCCTCTTCGTTGTCGGTGCACTCGAGCCGGACGAAATGGCGGAGTTTGAAAAAGCGCGCCACGAATTTGGAGCAAAAGCGGAAGCCTTCATCGCCGAATGCTACTCACTGAGCGAGGCCTTCGCATTGAGTTTGAAACCGGCAAAAGCTTCCGATCAGATCAAAGCGCGATTGATGGAAATGGTGAAGAACCGGCAAACGCATTAATGGCGCATCGCTCAACCGTTTCCCTCGATCTCGCGCAAAATAAACTCCTGGAGAAAGCCGTAGAAGTTGACCTGAAACAGACTTAAGTCGCGCCGACTGCCGAGAGGCGAGCGATAATGGTCGCACAATTCGTGATCGCTAAATTGATAGCTGGCGGTGATTGCTAGCCGCGCCTGATTCAATGCGCTTAACCATGCGTCTGCATGGGCCAATGGGATGCGCAGATTACAATTGGCAAATGGTTTACCAGTGCATTGCAACTGTTCCAAATCCTGCCGCACCGTTTCCGTGGCGGATTGAAAAAGGCGCCGCAATTCCGGAACGACGTAAACTTTCCACTCGGCACACAAATCTTTTTCCTCCGGCGCCGCGGGCGCGCTGAAAAGACGCTCTTCCGCTGCTTGCGAATCCTTTGCCTGCGCGCTGTCCGGGACCTGCCTGAGCAACTCCGCCAGAAATGGATCAAGCTCGCGAATTTCGAGAGCTTCGTCCTGTCGGCAGATTTCCATCACACGGTTTTCTCAATCGTCGCGAGCAGAAGGTACCCATGCAGTTGCTGCACATAGAGCTCGGCCCTTTCACGGACACCGCTCCACAAAATTGATCGGCCGTTATGGTGCACTTCCAGCATGTGCTTTTCCGCTCTTTCTCGGGGATAACCAAAAACCCGCTGAAATACCATCGTCACGTAACTCATCAAGTTCACTGGGTCATTGTGCACGATCACATTCCAGGGCATTTCGATTTCCTGTCTAGTCGCCTCCTCCTGTTCAACAGTCGGCATTTCCAGTGTCGCGTGCGGGAAATCGATGAGCGGCGTGACGGCGAACGTTGCCTGTTGTTTCCGGTGCAGCCGGCTCATAGAAAAAGCTAACACGCAGCCTTGTTCCTTCAAACGCTCTGTAGCCGCGCGGGTATTCTTCGCCGTGGTACGAGGCTGAGCCATGCGGTTGATTCTGGGGGGCGCACGCGTCTTTATTGGCGATGGCGCCCTCGCCATCGGGAACTTACGCGAAGACGCGTGCGCTCCACAGACGTTAGTGCGGCAATCCTCATTGGGTCCAACCGTGTCATTACGAATCCAGTCACAAATCCTCGCGCACAGCGAACTGATTACCGGTAGATGCGAAGAGCGGTTGCAAATAATTTCTTCTGCAATCGATGCATCCGCCTGCGATCAAGAGTTGTGACATCATCAAACCCTGCCAAATGGAGCAATCCGTGCAGCAAATACAATTGAATTTCGGCCGTGACGTTGCTGTGAAAAATCCGCGCCTGTCGCGCCGCCGTCTCGGCGCTGATCACGATTTCACCGTGCTGAAATGTGAGCACGTCGGTAGGGGCAGCAAGGCCGCAAAATTTTTTGTGCAGTGCTGCCATTCGTCGGTCGCTCGCAATTAACACTGAGATCGCATCCACCGATGCAATCTCAGCCCCCGACAGCTTGTGTTCCCAGACCAGCGCGCACGCGATGTTGGCGAACCGTTGCAGTCTGGGGGTGGAAACCCGAACCGTGCGTTGAAGATTTCGTACTTCGATCGTTGGCAGCACACCATGTCTCATTCGCGCCGGGCATTCAATGATTTCAGCAGGGCATACAGCAGCTGCAACCGAGGCATTGCTATTCCGCTGGCTTGAGCACGACGTAGCGGTTCGCCCCAGATCGCTTCAACTTCGAGAGCGCGTCCGGCTTCAAAATCCAGCAGGGTCGATGGCTTGTAAGCACCCATCGTTTCGGTGCGCTTCATATATTCGACTGCAACATCTCCCGGCAAATTGTAACCAAGGCTTTTTGCTCCTTCGATTATTTCATTCATCAACGCCAGCGCCGCGGAATGCAGAGAACCATCCCGTAAGATGTCTTCGGTCGTGATTCCGCCGGCTGCGATCGTCAAGCCATTGAACGGAATGTTCCAAACCAGTTTGCGCCAGCGTTCTTCCATCAGGTTGTCGACTACCCGGCAAACAACGCTGGACTGGTAGAATTCGCGGGCGACAGCGTGAGTGCGCGACTTTGGAGGACCGATGAATTCACCAATGGCGAGGTGTCCATAATCCAGATGCTCAATTAGACCGGGAGAAATGCGGTTGAGACAAATAAAACAAAGTCCACCCATCACTCGGTCGGCGCCGAAATGTTGAGCGAGAAAATCCTCGTTCCCCAATCCATTTTGCAAAGTGAGCAGGATGGTACGCTGATGCAGAAGCGGCGGAATCAATTGGAGCAAGGTCTCGTTATTCGTTGCCTTCAGCGCAATCAGCACCAGGTCGCACGGCCCGATGGCGGCAGCGGTCTTGTAGCCTTGCACTCTGGCAACGTGAAAATTTTCCTTTTTCCCGCGAATGCGAATGCCCGAGCGCTTAACTTTTCCAAATCCGCGTCTTAACAAGAAGTGAACGTCGCTTCCGCCATGCGCGAGCTTGCCGCCATAAAAGCTGCCAATCGCGCCTGTTCCGACGACGGCAATGCGAAAACCAGTCATAAAATCTAACGGGCAGCATTCTCCTTCCGAGGAGCGCAGTCCACCAGCCTGTACTCCCCAGACTCTCAAAACAAATCACGCCGGGGGCCGGGTTTCGGCTTGAAAATTACGCGTGATCAACCGCGCACCTTTATTGAAACTGAAATAAGCCCAGGCCCATTGAAAGACGACCACGACACGATTGCGGAATCCGACCAAAAACAAGATGTGAACAAACAGCCACGCCAGCCATGCCGGCAATCCGCTCAGGTGCAGCAGGTGCAAGTCGGCTACGGCTTTGTGACGGCCGATTGTCGCCATGCTGCCCTTATCGAAATACCAGAAGCGCTGTGGTTTTCGGCCCTCTATCATCGCTAAAATATTGCGCGCGGCATGACGGCCCTGTTGCATCGCAACTGGTGAAACGCCCGGCAGCGGCTTGCCATCTTTGCCGGTGAAATTGGCCAGGTCGCCGATCACTTGTACTTCCGGGTGTCCAGGAATCGTTAGATCGTTCTGCACAATGACCCGGCCAACCTGATCGACCGAAACTCCGAGCGATTTTCCAACAAAAGAGGCGTTATTGCCGGCCGCCCAAATTTTCACCCGGCACGGAATGAATTCATTCCCCACCTTTAGTCCATCTTCCGTTAGGTCGGTAGCGTGCGTTCCGGTGTAAACTTCCACGCCGAGATCGCGCAACTGTTTTGTCGCGCTGGCCCGCAAATCCTCGGGAAATGCTGCGAGGATCTGTGGTCCGCCTTCAATCAAAACAACACGCGCACTGGATGGGTCGATGTGGCGGAAATCACGTGCCAAGGTGTAACGCGCGATCTCCGCAATCGCTCCGGCCATTTCGACCCCGGTAGGTCCGCCGCCAACAATGACAAAGGTCATCGCCGCAGCGCGCGCCGCCGGATCGGAGAGTTTTTCGGCATATTCGAATGCCAACAAAATCCGGCGCCGAATTTCCACTGCATCTTCAAGGCTCTTCAAGCCGGGGGCAAGGCGCTCCCATTCCGGATGCCCGAAATAAGAATGGCGCGCGCCAGTTGCAAGAATCAAATAATCGTAGGCAAGATTGAGGTCGCCCGCATGAACAATTCGCTCGTTCACATCAACCGATTGCACTTCGGCCAGCATCACTTCGACGTTCTTGCATTTGTGCAGAATCGCGCGCACCGGCGCGGCGATGTCAGCCGGCGAGAGCGCAGCGGTCGCGACCTGATAAAGGAGCGGCTGAAAGAGGTGGTAATTGGTGCGGTCAAGGACAGTGAGCTCAACGTTCTCGCAGGATAGTTTTTTCGCAGCTTCGAGCCCGCCAAAGCCTGCGCCGACGATCACGACACGCGGGAGCTTCTCCTCAGCCATGGCGACAATCTTGCGAGATTGAAGCTGATCGCAGCAATTTTATTTGGCGGCCATCCGGATCCTCTAATTCCATCGACGTAGCATAATTGCTTCTCCAGTTCAGAAAGACATTTCTACCGAGCGATGCTTTAACTCTGTCTGGCAAAATGTTTCGAATGGCCAATACTATCCCAAGCGATCATTCGCAGGGCTGGGACTGGTCGAGGTTAAGCATGCGCAATTTCATTTTGGATCGTGGTATCGCTCAGCACGGCGTCCTCGTTGCGGATTACTCGCTGACGGTCAGCGAGTTTTGCCCCACTGTGTGCGTACCATAAGACACGGAGACCCTCCCTACTTCGCTAAGCAATTGCGTTGCCGAGCGCGCGATTGCAAATAACGAGTTGTCACCCCCGTTAGGTCCCGCTATCTTGCGCGCCCTATGCCTAAGCCGATCGCTCGCAGCAAGACCCGAAAATCGGTCGCAAAACGTTTCAAAGTGACCGCTTCGGGCAAGGTTCTTCGTTCGCGTGCGTCTCGACGCCA
>QHPM01000004.1 GCA_003219095.1 Verrucomicrobiota bacterium | reverse complement strand
CGCGATCGTGCTCGCTTCATCTATTTCGGGTTGCGCCACTCACGTCACCATGATTGGCCCAGCGCGCCCGCCCATTAGCCCAGCCGCGGTTCGAATCTACGAGGCCCCGCCGCGCCATTACCAGCAAATCGCCATCATCAATTCGTCTGCTGGCACAACCTGGCTTTTCCCCGATCGCGGCTCGCTCGATGAGACGATTGCGGAACTGCGTACTCAGGCCGCCGCCGTCGGGGCCAACGGTGTGCTCTTAGAAGCGGTCTACGATCAACCGGTTGGCGGCCTTTCGGTGGGCGTCGGCGGATTTGGCGGGGGCCACCACAATTTCTACGGCGGCGGCGGGAGCGTCGGTGGTCCGTTACTTAATCGCCGCGTGCAAGCGATCGCGATTTACGTGCGCCGATAACACCGATCACAGATCGTGTAGCACCTGTTGCGCTTTCTGCACATCGTCCGGGCGCAAGATCATCAAGCCTTTGGTCGAGTTCAGTGTCGCGGCCATGTAAGCGTACTCGATATTCACCTCCGCGCCGGCGAGGCGGTCCGCAATTTGCCCGAGCGTGCCCGGATGGTTTTCTGTCTCGATCATCAACACTTCCGTCTCCAGTGCGAGCACGCCGCGTTCGCCCAGGAGCATGAGCGCTTTGGTGGGATCGCTTACCACCATTCGCACCACCGAATGATCGGCCGTGTCGGAAATGGCAAGTGCGTGGATATTAATTTCCGCGCCAGCTAATTCTTCACAAACGCGCGCGAGTGCGCCGGGCCGGTTGCTGAGGAACACGGCCAACTGCGTGGCGGATTCGATCTTAATCGTCGATTCATCTCCCATACCCAGAAGGTGCCGCTCCTCGACCGTGCTGACAATCAAAAGTGTGCGATCCCGCCCGGGGATTGTAGGGCAGGCATTTCTGCCTGCCGCTGCAAGCGGGGACGCTTGCCCTACAACGGTGACACTACAAAAGGGGAGGCTCGTTACTCCTGAAATCTCCGAAACCAAGAATATGGAAAGGCGTTGCCGGGACAATCAGTTGCCCATTGCGGCGGATTCACTTCGCGATGGGGGCGCACGACTGCGTAGTGCGCATCAATTTTGCCACAGCGTTTTCGCAGATAATTGATCAGCTCTTCGCACGCTTCGAGCTGGCGGTGGGTCGGTTGATCGCGATTGAAATCGCCCACCAGACAAATGCCGAGCGCAATGTTGTTCAAGTAATCGCTGTGCACGTGTCCGCCATTGATCTGACGGCGCCAGCGATCGCCTACTTCGATCTGGCCATCGCCGGTCGACGTGCCGTTCCCGATGACGAAATGATAGGCCAGCCCATTTCGCATTCGGCGCACGTGCCTGTGGTAATAATCGAAAATCCGGGCGCTGCCCTGTCGTGTGCCGCTGTTGTGCACAACAATGAACTGCCAGCGACGACGCATCACCGGGGCCCGATCGATTTCGCTCCGAACTGACCGCGAAAGATAACGATAACTGACTTCCGGACGTGACCAGAACCACCAGCCGCGGCGCGGAGTCGGGCTCGGCGGCGGTTCGTAACCCTGATCGCCAACAAATCCTGACTTCTCAACTTCCACCTGTGGAATGATGCCACTCCCAATCGTTGGCCGAGCTGGGGCGAGCGGCGTGGCAGAGGGCGTTGCGGTCGGGAGCGGTGCCGGCGGTTCCTCCACTGCCGGAACCGGGGTCGGTGAGGGCGATTTTTTCGGTTCCGGAGTGGGCGACGCTGACGCCTTCGTTTTCTTCTTTGGCGATGGACTCGGCGACGCCTTTTTCTTTTTCTTTGATGGAGTCGGCGTTTTCTTTGCCTTCGATTTTTTTTTCTTCGGCGACGCTTTGGGCTTCGGCGTTGATGATTTCGCCGGGCTCGGCGAAGCTTTCGCGACGCTTTGAGGATTTTCCTCAGACGAAACCTGCGCGTAAGCGGGCACTCCGTTGAGAGCGTTTGCAATCAGCAACCATAAACAAAAACGACTCACCGATGCCCACGTCACAGAAAAAGTCTCAAGCAGGCTGAGGCGCAGGAGCGGAATTTTGCAACTCGCGTTCGTTTTCGCGGCGCAGAATCGCGTTCAGTTTTCCGCCGAGTAACAACAGCAGACAGGTCAAATACATCCAGGTTAGCAGAATGATGATGGAAGCGAGGGCATGATAGGTGGGGTTATAGCGATCGTATTTCGCGACATAAAGCTGGAACAGTTTCGTCACCGCGAGCCAGCCAACTGCGAATAAAATCGCGCCGGGCAAGGCCTGCCGAATGGTGAGATAATTTTCCGGAGTCAGCAGATAGAGGCCGAGGGCGAGAATAATGAGGGCGATGGCAGTGAGGGGCAGATTCAGGGCTGCGACCCACTCCTGAAGCGGAATTTTCAGCTGCAAATTTACTTCTGCGATCCCGGCCAGCGTTTCACCAAAAACGACGGCGTTAAAGCAAACCAGAATGGTGAGGCCAAACCAAAAAAGCAGGAAAAAGGAGATGATATATTTCGACCACCAGTGCCGGTCTTCGACCACGCCGTGAGTATGACTGAGGGCCCGCGAGACTGTGCTGATAAACATGGTGCCGAGATAAATCCCGGCGATGATTCCCACATTCGCGATCCATCCGCTGGACCCGGTCACAACCACGCTGGCGAGCGCGGAATCAAGAATGTCCTGCACTTTCGGATCCGGCGGCAGAAATTCCTTCAGAATGACAAACATGCGATGCAGTTTGGCCGGGTCGGTCCCGAACAAGCCGAGCAAGTGCCAGAGAAAAAGAAGGCCCGGGGCAAGAGTGAAAAGAAGTTGATAGGCCATTTGCGCGGCCAGACCGGTGGTGTTGTCCATCGCCGTCTCCCAAACCATCCGGCGCGCCGTGCGTCCAATCAGCAGCAGCATCTTCATGGCGCCCAAGTGTACTTTGCCCTGCGTAATTATCCATTAAACTCCCCGCGCTGTTTCCGTCGTGAAAAAAATTCTGATTCTTACCGCAGGTTTTGGCGAAGGACATAACAGCGCCGCGCGCGGAATTCGCGACGCTCTCGGACAAGTCGCGCCCGACGCAGCGGTCGAATGTCGTGATCTGTTTGCGGAAGCGTTTGGACGATTGAACGAGATCGCGCGGAGAGCTTATCTCGTCGGGATCAATCGCGCGCCGGGTGTTTGGTCGACGATTTATTCCTGGATTGATCAACGCCCGGATTTTCGCCGCGGGCTGCGCTGGTTTTTCCGGGTCCGGCAGCGATTATCAACCATCATCAGGCGCGATCGGCCCGACGTCATCGTTTCGGTTTATCCGCCGTATCCCCATTTTCTCGATGAACTTTATGGACCGGCCAACGGCTCCAAACCCAAACGCGTCGTCTGCGTCACCGATTCGATCACGATCAATTCGATCTGGTATCGTTGTTCGACCGATTATTTCCTCCTCGCGAATGAGCAAACCGCCGATCTGCTGGTGAGGGCTGGAATCGATCGGGGATTGATTCGCGTTTTCGGATTTCCCGTGAGTCCGCGTTTTGCCGCGCTCGGTTCGTCGCCAATTCGGCCATCTGGCCCGCCGTGGCGGATTTTGCAGATGATAAACGCCGGCCAAAGTTCCGCCTCCAGCCTTGCCCGCTGGCTGGCAAGAATTCCGAATACTGAACTCACCGTCACGGTTGGTCGCGACGAAAACGTTCGCCGCGCAGTTGAATCGATTCGTGACGCCGCTGCGCAAAAATTTACGATTATCGGCTGGACAACGGAATTACCGCAATTGCTCGCTTCGCATCACATTCTCGTTAGCAAGGCAGGTGGCGCAACGGTACAGGAAGCAATCGCGGCCGCTTGTCCGATGATCATCAATCAAGTTGTGCCCGGCCAGGAAGAGGGAAACGCGCAACTCATTACCCAAACCAACTCCGGCGCGGTCTCGCTAAGCAACGATGAGGTGATCGCGACCCTCACCCGCGCCTTTGCCGATGACGGCAAATTGTTGCGCGAATGGTCGGCCAATATCGCCAGAATTAGCCGGCCAGCCGCATCACTCGAGATCGCGAAATTTTTACTGGGGCTGTAATCGCCGTCATCCCGAGCGACAGTCGAGGGATCCCATTGCGTCTCCTTTAAGGTAACACCTCGGGATTCCTCGACTCCGCTCGGAATGACAAACTGCCCGCGACGTACGTCCGCACCACTTCCAATTCCGGCGAGAGCACAACCAAATCGGCATCCTTGCCAATTGCGATTTCACCTTTCTCGAGCAGGCCAGCCTCACGCGCCGGATTAAGTGACGCCATCGCGATCGCATTAGGTAAAGACACTCCCGCGTTGCGGATCATTGCTCGTACCAGACCGATCACACGCGATGCGCTTCCGGCGAGGGCACCGTTGTTGTCGGCAAGAAAACAGGCGCCGTTTTTCACGATACATTTTTTCCCGGCAAGCTGGAAGGTCGTTTCCTCGGCCAGGCCCGCGCCAGCAGTCGCATCGGTGACGAGGGAGATCCCGTCCACCCCTTTCGCGCAATAGGCCAGTTTCATCAGCGCGGGAGAAACGTGATGCTCTTCCGCAATCAGTTCGCAGCAAATTTTCGGCTCACTCAATGCGAATTCGAGTAGACCGGCGACGCGTTTCGTTCCCCGCCGTCGCGCCGACGACATGCAGTTAAAAGTGTGAGTCACGCTCCGCATTCCGTTCTCCAAAGCGGCACGCGCATCTTCCTCCCAGGCATTGGAATGGCCGCCGCTAACGACAATTCCGGCGGCATAAAATTCTTTGATCGCTGCCAGCGCCCCTTTTGTTTCAGGTGCGATTGTGATGCGCTTGATCACGTCACGATGTTCGAGCAGGCACCCAACCAAATCCGCGGAGGCCTCGCAAATAAACTCGGGATTCTGCGCGCCAGCCTGCTCCCGAGAGATAAATGGCCCTTCGACGTGTGCCCCCGCGATTTGAGGAATCTCTTCCCCAAGTTTTCCGATCTGCGTAAGGGCAAGTAGGATTTCTGGGAAGGGCGCCGTCGCGGTCGTTAGTAATAAGGAGGTAGTACCGCCGCTCGCATGGTAATCGCAAATAGCGCGAAATGCGTTCACATTCGCTTCCATCACATCGTGACCATTCCCGCCGTGCATGTGGAGGTCGACAAAACCCGGAGCGAGAAAATATCCGCCCAGATCAATCGCTTCGATCGATGGTTCAATGCGTGTTGGCAGTTCCGCAATCTTTCCTTCGCGCACGACCACATCGACGTCGTCGCGAATCGCATCCGGAAAAATAATACGTGCGTTGGTGAAAATCATTGCTTGTCATTCCGAGCGAAGCCGAGGAATCCCGCAGCGCAAGCTTAAAGGAAGTGCGCCGGGATCCCTCCACTTCCCTGCGGTTCGATCGGGATGACCGATGCCCCTTCCCGCAAGTTGCCTTTCCCAGCGAGAGCGCGCATCATTTTCTCCTCCATGGATTACGATGTGGCAATCATCGGGGGCGCCTTTTCCGGCGCCGCGACGGCCGTGGTCCTCAAACGTCGTTGTCCGAACGCCCGAGTCCTGATTATCGAGAAGACAACCGAGTTCGATCGAAAAGTAGGCGAATCCACCACCGAGGTCAGCAGTTGTTACATGACGCGGATTCTCGGGCTGACTCATCACCTCGGACACCATCATTTGCCGAAACAAGGATTGCGTCTGTGGTTTTCGCAGCATCCCGAGCAATCGTTTGACGATTGTGTCGAGCTTGGCGCGCGCTATGGAGCGCGCCTCGCTGGTTTTCAAGTCGATCGCGCCACCCTCGACACGCATCTGCTCGAGAAAGCGGTAGCGGCCGGCTGTGAATTGATGCGACCGGCCAAAGTGACGGCGCTGGAATTGCACGAAGGCGGCGAACAAGTCGTCACGCTCGATTTTCAAAATCAGCAGCGAATAATCCAAGCGCGCTGGATCGTGGACGCGAGTGGACGAGCCGCCATGATTGCGCGCAAGCTCGGCCATTTCCGGCCGAATCTCGCGCATCCCATTAATGCCGTGTGGGCGCGTTTCACCGGCGTGAAAGAATGGGACAGCTATGAATTGCGCGAAAAATTCCCGGAAATGGCGAACGTCTGCCGCACCAGCCGGGAATGGGCCACCAATCATCTCATGGGCTACGGCTGGTGGTGCTGGATCATTCCGCTGCGCGGCGGCGACGTCAGCGCTGGAATCGTTTACGATAGCCGGATTTTCGATCTCCCCGCCGGCGCAACTCTGGCTCAGCGTTTGCACAATCATCTGGTTTCGCATCCAGTCGGGCGCGCCATCTTCGGCGAGGCGCAGGCGATCGAAGGCGATGTCCACGCTTTTTCCGCGCTGCCATATTGGAGCGAAAAAGTTTGTGGCGATGGCTGGGCTGCGGTTGGTGACGCGACCGGTTTCATCGATCCACTCTACAGTCCGGGTCTCGATTTTTGTTCTTTCACCAGCTATTTCGTCGCCGATCTGCTCGGACGCAGTGCGAGGGGCGAAAAGGTCAGCGCTTTGCTCGATTACTACAACACGCAATACCCGGTGACCTATCGCAAAT
>QHPM01000003.1 GCA_003219095.1 Verrucomicrobiota bacterium | reverse complement strand
ATTTTCTTGCCCGAACAAAAGATCGATTTCGTATTCCATTTTGCGTCTCCCGCCAGCCCGATCGATTATCTTGAGCTGCCGATACCGACCTTAAAAGTGGGCGCGCTTGGGACTCACAACACCCTCGGTTTGGCCAAGGACAAGAAGGCCACTTTTGTTCTCGCGTCGACTTCGGAATGCTATGGCGATCCGTTGGTGCATCCGCAGAAGGAAGATTACTGGGGCAACGTGAACCCCATCGGCCCGCGCGGTGTTTACGATGAAGCCAAGCGTTTCGCCGAAGCAATGACGATGGCCTATCACCGCTATCACGATGTCGATACCAAAATCGTGCGCATTTTTAACACTTACGGGCCCCGCATGCGCTTGCATGACGGACGAGTCGTCCCCGCATTCATCGGCGAGGCCTTGACCGAAAAACCGCTAACGATTTTTGGCGACGGCTCGCAGACCCGTTCATTTTGTTACGTCAGCGACCTGATTGACGGAATTTTTCGGTTGGCGATGAGCGACTTTCACGAGCCGGTGAATATTGGCAATCCACGGGAGATGACGATCAAACAGTTTGCCGAAGAGATCATTCGGATCACCGGGACAAAATCCGGAATCGAGTACCGCCCCTTGCCGGAGGATGACCCGAAAGTGCGTCAGCCGGATATTACACGGGCGAAAAAAATCCTGGGCTGGGAACCGCGGGTAAATTTCGATGAGGGTATTCGCAAAACGATCGATTACTTCAAGGAACATATCGAGTTGGTAAACGGAACAACCAAATGAGACGAACGATGCTAAAGACTATCTTACAAATGCGCTGTTCTTACCGTGGTAGCCTGGATGCTCAAGCTTTCCTCATCTTAATCCTCCCCGCGGCGGGACGCTCCGCTCACGCCCTTCGAGCGGGTATTCTGAGACCGCTTTTGATGAGTGCGATGATTCTGTCAGCCATTGTGACGACGGCAATAGCGCAACCTCGGAGCGCAGTCGATTTTCAATTGCTGAAAATCAGCACCAACTTCATTTCCTCACCGCAATTCACTTATACCGGTGCAGAGCAGTTTCAGGCCGATCAGCGCGAACGCTGGCTGGAAGTGGAAGTGACATTTGCAGCTGCGCCCGAGTTTACCGACGAGCTGACCCTGAAATATTTCATCCTGTTTAATGGCAAACTGCTAACCGGCGAGGTTACGCATGTGAACATTGCGGCCGGCCGCGATAACCGCTCTGTCATGTACGTAACTCCCAAGACATTGCAGCGTCTGATGCTCGGCCGCCCGGTAACGAATAACGCGCTGCAAAATACCGCGGTGCAGCTTATGCAACAGGGAGCGCTAAAAGATGAGTTGAGCGCGTCGCGAGCAGCGCCGCAATGGTATGCGACTTTGCCGCAAGTCGCGGGGTTGGTCCTGAACAAAAATGAAACCCCGTTCATGCCGTTGTATTGGGACCGCTACTGCCAAATCAAAACCGGGCGCTGACGTAGGAAATTCCAAAGTCCAAGAAAATCTCAATTCCAAAATGAGAACTTCAAAACCCGAAAGCTGGAACGCCTGGCTCGACCGAGTCTCGCTCTGCCGACATGCGCACGATAATCCTTTGGTAGGGCGACGCTCTGCGGAGCCGGATTTGTTTGGGTTTTTTGAGATTTTTGAATGATTCGGGATTTTTAAATCATGCCTGGGCCAGCTCGCATTCTTACCCTTAACCTCGGATCGCAGGCGATCTCGGTAGCAGATTTCCGCCCGCAAAGTGGCGGCGGGCTGGTGCTCCGCGATTACAAGCGGCGTGATCTTGCGATCGAGAATCCGGGCGAGCCGATTCGGCAGGCCCAGATCACCGCCACGATCCGCGAAATATTAAGCGAACTCGGAATAAAGAGCGCGAATGTGAACTACGCAATCGCGGGACAATCAGTTTTCGCGCGCTTCGTGAAATTGCCCTCGGTGGAGGAGGAAAAAATCGACCGCATCATTGCTTTTGAAGCGCAACAGAACGTGCCGTTCCCGATTGACGAAGTGGTGTGGGATTATCAACTCGTCGGCGGCGGAACGGATGAACAACTGCAGGTCGTTCTGGTCGCGATCAAATCCGACTTGCTTGAAGGCATCAACGCCGCGGTGGAAGCCGCGGGGCTTCGACCGATGGTGATCGGGGTCGCGAACATGGCCCTCTACAACGCCTTTCGTTACAACTACAGCGATGTAACCGATTCGTCCCTAGTGGTCGATATCGGCGCTCGCACCACCAATCTGCTCTTCATAGAGCCAGGCAAGGTTTTTTCGCGCAGCGTGCCAATTGGCGGCAGCTCGGTGACGGCGGCGTTGGCGAAAGAATTCAACGAGCCTTTTGCCGCTGCCGAAACGCGCAAACGGGAGAGTGGTTTCGTCAGTCTCGGGGGGTCTTACGCCGATCCCGCGGACGTGGACGTAGCGCGAATGTCGAAAATCATTCGCAGCACCATGACGCGCCTACATGCTGAAATTATGCGGTCCATTAGTCATTATCGGACGCAGCAGCAGGGCAAAGTGCCGGCGCGAATCTACCTCTGCGGCGGCAGCTCGGGCTTGCCATACATGCGCGAATTTTTTCAGGAGAAATTGCAAGTGCCGATCGAATTCTTTAACCCCGTGCGCAATGTCGCCATCGCCAACGAGGCGGATGCGCGAGAGATTGCACGGTCGGCTTATCTTCTCGGCGAAGTCGTTGGTCTCGCTTTGCGCGCAGTTGCGAGTTGTCCAATGGAATTAAATCTGCGGCCGGCCAGTGTTGTCCGGGACCATGAAGTTCAACGGCGACGTCCATTCCTGATAGGCGCGGCAGCGTGTGTCATTGCGGGGCTGCTGGGCTGGAGCGTTTTTTATCTGCACGCCGCCGGACTCTTGCGTGCAATTAAACAGCAAGTGGACGCGAAAGTGGATTCGCTCCGTGGATTCCAAACCCGAATCGATGGTATTCGCAAAAACGCGACCACCCTCGATAGCGTCGCCTCGCCGCTGCTGAACGCGGTCAATGCGCGTAGTTTCTGGCCGCAGTTGTTGGAAGATCTCAACGCGCGATTGCCGAAAGACAATATCTGGATCACTGAGCTGGTTCCGTTGTCGAATGGAAAACCGGTTTTAGGCGCAACCGCGGGGCCAGCGGGTGCAACGGCGACCACGCCCGAACCGGCGGCAACGCCGAGTACGTTGGCGCGCTCCGTTACAGGCCGCGGCGGGCCCGCGATTGATGGGCTGCTGATTCGGGGGTTGTATTTGTGGAACGCCCGGCAACAAGAAGTGGTCGTCGATTATTTCAAGAACCTGGTGGGCTCGCCTTTTTTCAAGATTGACCCCACCAATCAACAACGGGTGATCAAGCCCACCATGCCGAATAACAATGAGTGGGCCTTCCCCTACGAGCTTCAGCTTGATCTAAAACAACCGCTGCCATTGTCATGAACTGGTTTCGCAAAAATCCGTTTTGGAGCGCGTTTATTGCAATTGCGGGTGGCGCTCTCTTTCTCGCCGCGGGTTTGCTTTGGTGGACGAAAGGCAGCTACGAGGACGCGATGGCGAAATTTCGAGAATCGGCGACCGAACAGAGTCGCTTAGAAAGCGGCAACCCGTATCCGAGCGCGGCGAACGTGCGTAAAATGAATACGTATCTCGACGACTACAAAGCCGCTCTCCAGAAACTGAAAGCCGAGCTGAAGACACGCATGTTGACGGAAGCGCCATTGGCGCCAAACGAATTCCAGACGCGCTTGCGCCAGGCGATAATTCGCACGACCGAGAACGCCCGAAATAATCGGGTAAAACTGCCGGCTAATTTCTTCCTCGGTTTCGATGAATTCGTTTCATCGCTGCCCTCTCCGGAGGATGCGCCCGCGCTCGGCCAGGAACTTTCGCAAGTCCAGCTCTTATTGAATACGATCATTGAAGCGCGGGTCGATGCCATCACAGCGTTTCATCGAATCTCGCATCCAGGGATAGCGACAGCGGCCGCTCCGTTGCCTGCGGCAACGTCAAGCACTTCACCGAAGGCTTCGCTCGGGCCAAAGTTGATCGAGGAACGCACAGTCGAGTTCGCAATTTCCGCGTCGCCAACTGCCGGACGCAGAGTCATCAATCAGATTGCGGCAGCCAGCGAGCAATTTTTCATCATTCGCGCTATCTACGTTAAGAATCAGAAGGACAAAGGTCCGCCGCGGGAAAATGCAGGAGCGGCCGCAATGATTCCGCCCCCGAATCCGGCCCCGACGGGTGCCGGCCCCGCGCCAGCGGCTACTCCGGCTGGGCCGCTAAATTTCATTGTCGGCAACGAACACATCGGCCTCTCGGCCCGAGTCGAGCTGGTCAATTTCAGACTGTGATGCGGGATCTTAATCCTACTCGTACTCATGCTCATGCTCATGCTCATGATCGTGATCGCCCCGTCACCGTCTCGAGCACGAGCACGATTACGAGCACGAGGTAACGCTGATGGATTGGTTGCGAAAAAATTACGAGCGCGTCGTCCTGATCGCGGGTGTCGCGGTCCTGCTGGTGAGCGCGTTTTGCATTTTCCGGCGCGCGATCGGGTTCCAATCGCAATTTGCCGAGCTGCGGACAGCCACCGCAATGGACTTTCGGCGGCCGCTCCGGGCTTTTTGTTCCGGAAAAACATTTCATTGGCGCGGACGGACAGCCCGCAACCTTGCAATCGACCGAAGTGCATCCGCCGGTGCCGAACGAATGGATCGAGCAATTCGGCCTGCCCATCGCCGACGCCGACGTGCTGGAACAGGATCCGGACGGCGACGGTTTTAATAACTTTGACGAATGGCAGGGACATACAAATCCGATCGACCGGAATTCGCATCCGGATTACCTAACGAAACTAAAACTGAAATCATTTTCGCAGGAGCCGTTCCGCCTCGTCTTTGCCTCCCGCACGGAAGATAACTTTGGTATTAACACCATCGATCTAAAGCAGCCGACGCAGTTTGTGACAATCGGCGATACCATTGCCGGCACCCATTTTCGCGTCGCAAAGTTCACCGAGAAGACGGCCAAGGACAAATATGGCACCGACATCGATGTTTCGGAGTTGACTCTGGAGAACACCGAAACGCACGAACACTTGACGCTGGTGAAGGAGAGAGTGGCGATTTCGCCGGAATCGGTCGCGACTTTCGTCTATTCCTGGAGGGAACGCCGGGAGTTCGTCGTTAAAAAAGATCAGGAATTTTCATTGCCACCGCAGAGCGATATCAGGTACAAACTGGTAGATGTTGAGCCGGCCAAAGCGGTGATCGTGAGCAGTCAAAAGCCCGATACGCCGATCGAGATTGGTCTACTCAGCCAGTAAAAACCTGTCGCGCCATGAAAAACTCCTCCACCGTATTCCCGCTCATCGTGTCGGGATTGATCCTGTGCTTGCCCGCGGTCGTGCAAGCGCAAAGCGTTAAAAAAATTGCTGATCGCGAAGCTGCTCGTCGGCAGGCCCATATCCCGCGCGGCGAAGAAGTCCTGGCTCGCGCGCAA
>QHPM01000002.1 GCA_003219095.1 Verrucomicrobiota bacterium | reverse complement strand
GCCGTCGGCATGGCGCACATGTTTGCGCGCGTTTCGGCCAGTCCCACGGCACTGGCGCTTTGGTACCACTTCGCCATCATGTTTGAGGCGTTATTTATTCTAACGACCATTGACGCGGGAACGCGGGTGGGAAGATTTCTGCTGCAAGATTTGCTCGGAAATTTGTGGCGGCCATTGGGTAACACGCGCTCATGGCTCGCGAATTCATTCGCCAGCATGTTACTGGTCGCGGCCTGGGGCTGGTTCCTGTATCAAGGTGTGATTGATCCACTCGGCGGAATCAACACGCTCTGGCCGCTTTTCGGTCTGGCGAATCAGTTGCTTTCGGTAATTGCGCTCTGTCTCGGTACCACATTGCTTATCAAGATGGGAAAAGCACGTTATCTCTTTATTACAGTTGTCCCGCTGCTCTTTATGGCGGTGGTCACTTTTTCGGCCGGTTACATGAAGATTTTTTCAGCCGACCCGAAAATCGGATTTCTTTCCGGCACTCGTTCGCTGCTGGAAACTGGAAGCGGAATCGCGAACGCGAGCCGCGGCGCTGACTTGGTGCGGCAGGCCAACGTCTGGCGCTTTGATGCCCTCGTCGCCGCTACGTTTCTTGTTCTGGTCTTGTTGATTCTGGTCGGATCGGCCGCGGAATGGTATCGATTGTTAGCTGGCCGCAAACGAATCAAACTACACGAAAGTGAGTTCGTGCCGCTGGCTGAGGTAGCGATTAGTTGACGAAAAGCTAAATAACCAGAGATCTTTCGGCCCATTCGACCCTTATTCAAGGCTGGCACCTGCTACGCTGCGCTCAGGATGCAAGAACGAAACTCGACGGCTTTAAGCCGTCACGTTGAGCGTAGGTTCAGTGCGGTCGGGATCAAAATAGGGTTTCGAAAGAGGAGGCGATTCATAACCACGGAGTTTGGGAACGAGAACGCGCGTAGAGATCTGGTTTCCCAATCGGCGCGCCGCGTAGCCAAACGCTTGTCATCCGAAGTCGCGCAGATAGATAACGCCAGTCCGGCTCGGACCGAGGGACCTCACAATGCTCAAGGGCGTTAATGAACTTTGTGAGATCCTTCGCTACGCTGAGGACGACAGCGTGCGGGAAAATGTGGATGGTATCGTCAATGTTTTCCCCGATCCGCGTTTCCACACCGTCTCAGAGAGCTCCCACCAGAGGGTCAAGAGCTTTGAAAGAATTTAACGTCGACGGAAGAGCAGCGACCTACTGCGTCTCGTGGATCGGACGAAAGGCGTGGTTGAAGATGTAGTCCGCAACTTTCCTGCCTTGAGCGATGCCGGCGGTCTTGTCGAAGTGCCAATGGATGCCGAGATAAATCCGGCTTTGGCCATTTTCTTCTTCAGCCTGCGATAAGCTAGAAAAGCTACGCGGCATGTAAGGACGAACATTACCTTCGTGATCTTTGGTCACGCCGTCGAATTCATCGGAAACAAACGTAAAACCGAGGTGATCGGTTCCATAAAAACGCCGGAGCGTTTCAAAAATCGCTCCGCCAAATCCAGCGTGGCCCGAAGGATAAGCAGGAAAGGGCGGAGTAAAGTTTGGACCGACCAAATTGCTCGCTGGCGCGCCCAATGGCATGAAGTTGAGATCGCCAAGGGTGGCGTCGTTGCCATCGCCTGCGCCAGTCGGCCCTGTTCTGGGATCGGATTCGCGAATTGCGGTAATCGGTCGCCAAAAATCGTAGTGATATTTTGCTTCCCAAACGCTCATGGCGGTGTCGGCCATTGCGACATTGATCAACGCGAGCAGGCGAGCCAGTTCCAGCGGCTTGAGTTTCGTTTGGTCTCCGATCTGAACGGTGATTTGATTGTACAGGCGTGGGGGCGCACACAGACTCGGGGTTCCGTCATAAGCCCAAAAAGTTCCGATGAATGTTTGCTCGGGCGTGCGTTGCGTAGGGGTATGAATGCCGTCGCCACCAAAATTCCTGGCTTCGTTGTAGGCAGTGGTGTAGGCCGCACTGGTAAGGGCCGGCGGCGGGGGTGGCTGGAATTGGCTGGTCGACTTGACAACGAATGGTTTGCATCCGCCCCAATGCGCGCCTAGTGCGACTGGAATCAGGCTGATGGGGTCCTGCCGCCAGTGCCCGGGAAGATCGCTTGTGAAATAGTCGACCCCCAGATGAAGCTCCGGTATTTCGGCGCCATCGGCAACGCGCGAGGCGAGGATCGCATCCGCGATTTGTTTGCCAAATCCGACGCCGTTGCTTTTTTGCTGGTTGCTCGTGACGCGCAAAAGATCGTCCGCCAGTTCCTGGTCAAAGGCGGCCTTTTGCGATGGATAAAGGGAAACAAGAGTGTCATGCGCTGCCTGCGCCACGGCTGCCCTGATTGAAACTGGATGCGGGGCCGACTCGATTCCGCTGTAGCTCTGGTACCCGCCCAAAATCGCATTAATTACGTCGAAGATCGCGATGTGAACAATGGCCATGGCGCGGCTGGCCCGGCCAGGACCCAGTTGTTCGCCGAATGTGCGATTTTCGCCGGGAGCAACTGGGGTGTGATCGAGGCCGGTCGCGTCAATGGCGATTTGGTTCCAGCGATGCACCACATCACTGGCCGCTTTTGGATTTTTGTTAGCGGACGCGGGGACCTGGCGATGAAACTGAGGGCCGTAAAATTCGCGGAAACTGCCGGCGGGACCGCGAGCAAAGGCAGTGGAGCAGATGGTGAATAGTAATAGCAACGAGAATTTCATGGATGAATGAGAAATGCTAAGATTTTGAGGTTAAGGCCGACGGGCGAGATATTGTCTCGCTTGACCGAAAACTCAACCGGAAAAGTTCGCCTTCGAAAAATTATTTCCGGCGCAATGGGACGACGATCTCCTGGTCATGTCGAAGCAGGACGACATGGCCATCACTGATCGTCTTGACCGTGATCTGATAGATCTGAGTCCCGAGCTGCAAACCAAACTGCTGGCCTTCGCCCATCGTTCGGCCGTTAATAATCGCGTAATGTGCCTTTGGATCGAGCGTGATGGATGAGACGACAAAAGATGACGGGGGAATAGCCGGTCCCGCCCCGCTCTTGGCGAGTTTCGGAGCTGGCTTCCATCCGATCGGCCAGAACGGATTGCGCTCGCTCTCTCCAACATTGAAGGAAGACTTATGTTTTAATTCTACAGTCGGGGTTTCGTCTGCCAGCACAGTGCTGCTGCAGGTCATTAGGCAGAGGCAAAGAAGCTTCTTCATTTCTTGTCGATGATGGTGGCAGCGTTAAAGGCGATCTGCTGCATTTCAGGATCATCCGTAGCGGCGTGAATTCGTAATTTCCGGATTGAGAGCAGTGGGTTTGAGTTTTCCAGGAGCGCCATTGCTTTGCCCAGGCTTTCAAAGTCTGCCTGCGGTAGATCGATGATCCAGAGATAGCGATTCCAAGCCGCGAGCTCCTTTTCTTTAAACGCGGTACTGCTTTCGAGCCGGGTCGTCACTTTGTCGATTTGCTGGCCGGCGAAAAATGTTTTCATTCGTGGCGGAAACCATGCGATCGGTGCACCATCGGGGCTAAGTGCGCGGAGGGCGTCGTAGCGGACGGTAGCGGCATGAGCCGTCTCCTCCAGTTTTGTCGCTTTGGATATCTCGGCCTTGGAGGTCGCAACTTTCTCCTGCAGATCATTGATTTTCGTCTGGATCGAATTCCGGCTCTTGTTCAGCGGCCCGAGGAAGAATGTGAAATAGACATAGAGTAGTCCGATCAAGCCAAATCCGCCCAGCATCAACCTCTTGGTTTGTTCCTTGTTCAAGTTAGGATTCCTCCTTCCTGGGCTTGCTTTTCCGCTCGGCAGGCGCCGCTTCCGGTGGTTTGGGGAATGGGTCCAATCCAACCACGACCACAAAATGAGCGGTGGTTACACTATTGCCGCCCACTGAAACCGTAGTATCGAGGTCTTCCAGAGTCTTGAATTCAACTTTTACGCTCGGTTGCTCCTTCCCGATCTGTTCCAGCAACATTTGGCGGAAGTCTTCCGCCACTCCGCGCGGCTCTCGTCCACCGGCCACTCCATCAAGAGTGATAGAGATGCCTTTTTCTTCTTCGATTCCCCCCTCCAAGGCGGTGATCTGGATATTTGGCGTTACGCAATGCGCCACCTT
>QHPM01000001.1 GCA_003219095.1 Verrucomicrobiota bacterium | reverse complement strand
GCCGGCTGCAATGAATGGGATAGCGGAACGTCAGCGTTCCCTTCACGGCACCGATAGCGCGCTCGTCCTCACTGAAAACTGGCTGCCCGTTAAAGTCGAATCCGTCAAACTGCCGCCGGGTCGATTGCGCTGCCCAGCCTTCCAAGCCGACACCAAAGTAGCGATGGAAGAAATATTTGACGTCGACGCCGCCGCCCCAGGCATGATCCGATTCAAAGTAACGATCATCTTCCCAGTTATTCGCCGTGAATATGTAGGTACCCCACAAACTCACGTTCCATTCCGTGTCGCGATACCATTCGGGGCAAGGAGGCGCCTGCTCGACCTGTTTCATTTCCTTGCCTGAGTAAGTCGTAGTTCCGCCGTACGCAGCGGTTATCATCGTTGCGAGGGCACAAATCGTAACGGTAAACTTTTGCATCGTTTCTCCTTTTTTAGTTCTCCCTTTGCCGAAACCAGAAACGGTATCGGCTTATTGTCAATACCGTATTGCGTTGCAGCAGCGGATGCGCCAAAACGGCGCGACATCTATGCTTTCAATTCCGCGCCGGTGCCCGCGTCGGTGATGACAAACTTCTCGTGGTGAAAAGTCGGATCGCCGCGGAACATTAACTTACTGGCATAACGTCGTTCCAGCTCGATCAGGAGTTCCTCATCTTCTTCTTTCAATCGCTTGAGCACATCGGGATTCAAGATCACGCGAAACTCGTGCACCTCTTCCTGATGATTCCGCATCACGGTATTGAGGGTGCGATGCAACTCCACACTTGTGGTCATCGAAGTTTTGACGACGCCGCGCCCTTGGCAATAGGGACAGTTCTCAAAGATCGAATCGCTCAGGCTTTCCTGCGCCCGCTGCCGAGTCATCTCCATCAAACCGAGAGCGGAAATCGGAAGGACATGGGTTTTGGCTTTGTCGCGCTTCAACCGTTCGCGCATTAGTTGGTAAACCAGTTGCTGGTCCTTGCGGCTCTTCATATCGATAAAATCGCCAATGATTAGTCCGCCGACGTTGCGGAGCCGCAGTTGGCGCGCAATTTCATCGGCCGCTTCCAGATTGGTTTGCAGGATTGTTTTGTCCACATCGCGTGCGCCTTTGTTGCGGCCGGTATTCACATCGATGGCGACTAGGGCTTCGGTCTCGTCAATCACGATATAGCCGCCGCACCTCAGCCAAACCTGACGATGAAAAGCATCATCGATTTGTTTTTGCACGCCGAAGGTTTCGAAAATTGGCGAGGCGCCATCGTAATAATGCAGCCGGTTGCGGGAACGCCGGGAAATATCGCCGATGAGCGTGCCCATTCGATCGAGCGCGCCTCGATCGTCGCACACCACCTCATCGATTTCCTCGGTCAGAAAATCACGGACCGTGCGTTCGATCAGGTCGGGCTCTTCAAAAACGCGGTAGGGCGCGGGATGATTCGCGATTTCCTGCTCGACCTTGCGCCATTGATCGAGAAGGAAGCGCAAATCGCGCACAAAATAGCGGGCGCGCTGACCTTCACCAACGGTGCGAATAATCACGCCGATCCCGTCCGGGATATCCAGCTCGCGCAAAATTTTTCTCAGGCGTTCGCGTTCCTTCGGATCTTCAATTTTGCGCGAGATCCCGCTGCGATCGCTGAACGGCATGAGAACAAGGTAACGCCCGGCAAAACTCAGGTTCGTCGTCACGCGCGGGCCCTTCGTTCCGATCGGCCCTTTCGTCACCTGGACGATGACATCGGAACCAACCGGGTAAATACTCGGAATATCCTTTGCCGTGATCCGTTTGCGATGCCCACGCTTACTCGGCCGATCGATTTCTTCGATTCCACTGTCGAGCGCAGCCGGAATGGCATCCCAGAAATGGAGGAACGCATTTTTCTCGAAGCCGATGTCGACAAACATCGCCTTCAATCCCATCTCGATGTTTTTGACCCTGCCTTTATAGACCGAGCCAACGATGTTGCGCGAAGTATTGCGCTCGACGCTATATTCTTCGAGTCGTCCGTTTTCCAGCAACGCCACGCGGCGCTCCAGCTTCTCCACGCTGACAACCAGCTTGTTGCCCGTCTTGCGCGGCATTCCTAAAAGTTTTCGAACTTTGTCGATCATAAATAAATTGTTGAATTGGGGAGGAAGCGCGGCGCTCGCTTCGTTCCGGTAAAATCCGCATAATCAAAAACCGCGCGACCGGCGCGACGGTGTTGAGGTTGGGGTGGGAATCGCCGCCGGCGGGTTGCGACGACCGCCAAATAACCGCTGAAAGAATCCTCGCTTCTCTGGCGGTGTCGCCACTGGCAGCGCGCGAGCGACGCGCGTTTGCCGTGCACTTACCTGGCCTTGGGCGTCCGGCGCCTGCTCGACGTCGGGATCACCACCCGCTGCCGCCATTTGGGTATCGGCCGCTTGTGAATCATCGCCATGCTCTTCATCCGCACCCACATTGGGCTCCGCATCCTTGAAGGTAATGTCCTTGACCATGGCAAACGGGTTCGAATGATGGGCCGGCGCCAGCCAAGCCACCTGCGGCTCGAAAGTGCCTGCATCCATCGCCAGGGTGCGGTCGAGAATGCGAGTGGCGATCGGAGCGGCCACGGATCCGCCATGCTCGCCGCCCTGGACCATTGCCACGACAACGTATTTTGGCTGATCAAACGGAGCAAAGCAGCAGAACCAGGCAATGGTATCCTTCTTGCCATTGGTCGAAGCCTGGGCCGTTCCGGTTTTACCGGCGACCTGTACGCCCTTCAATCGCGCCCGTCCGCCCGTGCCACCGTCTTCGTTTACTACTTTCCAAAGTCCGCGCCGCACCATCTCGATTTGTTCCGGTGAAAAATCCAGTCGCAAATCGCTATCGATGCGGGGTTCGACAGGAACGACTGGCTTGCCATTTTCATCCAACGCCATCGACCCATCCTGATTCAAAACTTTACTAACGAGGCGTGGATAATAGGAAACGCCGCCGTTGGCGACGGTGGCGTAGGCCATCGCCATTTGCAAAGGCGAGGTCAGCACATAACCCTGGCCTATCGAAACGTTGGCGGTGTAGGCCTGCGACCAGCGTTCCCGCGGATAATGAACCGCCATCCACTCCGGTCCCGGCATGATTCCTGGTTGCTCGCCCGTGAGATGAATACCACTCTCCTTCCCCAGGCCGAGCGCGTTACCAGTCTGGTCAATCGCGTCGATTCCAGCCGCGTTTCCGTATTGATAGAAAAACGAGTCGCACGAAACCTTGATCGCGTCGGTTAATCCAAGCGTGCCATGGGCGCCGCCTTTTTCCGCAATCCAGCAATGGAAATAATGTTCCCCGTAAGTTACGCCGCCACTGCAATTGAAACGCGCGGTGGAAAGCTTCCGGCGTAATCCTGCCAGCGAAGTCACGATTTTGAAGGTCGAACCCGGCGGAAAAGTGCTGATCGCGCGATTGATCAATGGCCTGGCTTCATCCTTCTGCAACGCCGCCCAATCTTTCGCTTTGATGCTGGGAATAAAAGTATTGGGATCGAACGAGGGCACCGAAACCATTGCCAGCACGTCGCCGTTATTCGGATCGACGACGACTGCGGCGCCACGCGCGACCGAGCGAATCGCTTCCTCGGCGATCGTCTGGATGCGAGCATCAATCGTCAAGAAAACATTCGCGCCCTGCATGGGAGGATCTTCTCGCAGCACCCCATCAATCGTTCCCTTGGCGTTGCGTCGCAGATAACGGACGCCCGGCTTTCCCCTCAAATATTGATCGAATGTTTTTTCAATATTCGATTTCCCATCCACGTCGCTCTGATAAAAAGTGAACTTGCGCGCTTCCTCTTTGTTCGTGTCATCCGGTGGACCGACGTAGCCGAGGAGATGGGCCGCGAGCGCGCCATAGACGTAAGAGCGCACCGGCTTGATCGCGATATCCACTCCGGGCAACCCGACGTCGTGTTCGGAGAACTTCGCCATCGTCGGAAAATCAATATCTTTGATGTAGGTGTAAGGAACTTCCGTGTTGGTGCGATAATGCTTTTGTAATTGGCCGGCATTGTAATCGCGGGCCAAGTCCAGATCGTCGAGGCGCGGAACAATTCCATCGTTCACGATCTTGACGATGTCGGGTTCCTTCAAATCTTTCGGCATCCCACTTACATTTCCCCGATACATGGC
Organism: Verrucomicrobiota bacterium; assembly: GCA_003219095.1. GTDB lineage: Bacteria > Verrucomicrobiota > Verrucomicrobiia > Chthoniobacterales > UBA10450 > AV69. The sequence continues at coordinate 328 of QHPM01000001.1, read as the reverse complement.
AAGCGGCGGTTGCCCGTAACGTTGTCGATAGCCTTTGACCATCTCGGGCAAATAGAAATCGACTTCGTAACTCGCGCGGTTCTGCACCAGGGAAGTGCCATTGCGGTCGCGAATTTCACCGCGAATCGATGGAATTCGCACTGTTGCCTCGGAGCTTCCGCGAATCCGAGCGGTCCACTCCGCCCCGCGTGCTACCTGGACCCACCAGAGACGCGCAGCCAGCGCACCCAGGCCGAGCAACATCAGCACCCCGAGAAATTGCAACCGCAAGAGCGGACTAATTCGGGGCCTGTTCATACGAGTCCTCGCCGTGGAAGATAAGGGTAGG
>QHPM01000370.1 GCA_003219095.1 Verrucomicrobiota bacterium | reverse complement strand
TCCAGCACCTCATACCGCGGAAGGGTGTCCTGGTCCTTCTGGTTGGGGCGCAATTCCGCGCTCGGCGGTTTTTCAATGGTGGAGGAGGGAATGATTTCGCGTTTGCCCGCCCGCGACGCCTCTGAATTAATGAACCGGGCCAGCTCATAAATCATTGTCTTGGGCACGTCGCTGATGACAGCGAGCCCACCCGCCATGTCGCCGTAAATCGTGCAATAACCGACCGCCAGTTCGCTTTTGTTTCCGGTGGAGAGAACTAGATGACCAAATTTGTTTGAAAGCGCCATCAAGGTCATGCCGCGCAAGCGCGCCTGCATGTTTTCTTCCGTCGCATCCTCAATGCGGCCGGCAAAAACTTCTTTGAATTGCGCTTTGAAGACCGCGAAAGCGTCGGCGATCGGAATTTGCAGACATTGAATCCCGAGATTCTTGGCCAGGGCCAGCGCATCGAGGACGCTGCCGCGCGAAGAAAATTGGCTGGGCATGGAAACTCCGGTGACGTTGTTAGGGCCGATCGCGTCCACCGCAATCGCCGCGACAACAGCGGAATCGATTCCGCCGCTTAATCCGAGCACGGCGCTTTTAAAGCCGCACTTAGCCAGATAATCGTGCAAGCCCAGACGCAAGGCCGCGTAAAGTTCCTGGACAACATCGGCCGAACCGATCTTCGAACCGGGGACGCTTTCGGAATCGACGATTACACTGGCTTCTTCGAAAGCCGGCAGCTGCGCGAGTAGTTGACCGCTCGCATCCACCGCGATTGAATTACCATCGAACACCAGCTGGTCGTTGCCGCCGACGGCATTGCAATAAAAAATCGCGCGCTGATACGTCCCCGCTAATCCGCAAATCATTTCCCGGCGGATCGCCGGTTTACGAAGGTTGAACGGCGACGCGCTCACGTTCAAAATGATTTCCGCTTCCTGGGTGACGAGTGCGCGCAGTGGATCGACATCGTAAAACGGCCGCGGCAAATAACGTTCCGTCCAAATATCTTCGCAGATAGTGACACCGATGCGATGGCCGCGGAAATTCAGCGGCGCAATCTGGCGTGCCGGCTCAAAGTAGCGATCTTCATCGAAGACATCGTAGGTAGGCAGGAGCGACTTGTGAGTTTTCTGCAACGGCTGCCCCGCTTGAAGCAGTGCCGCGGCGTTGTGAAATGGTTTGCCACGCCCTTCGTTGCGATCGACAAAACCAACCAGCAATGCCGGTTTGCTCAGCCGTTTTTGTAGCTCGTCGTGCACAGCCAGGTTTTCCGGAACGAAACGCGATTTGAAGACGAGGTCTTTCGGTGGATAACCGGTCACGGCCAGTTCGGGGGCAATGACGATGTCGGCCCCGGCGCGCGCGAGTTGATCGTAAGCACCGGCGATCTTCTCGAAATTGCCGCGCAAATCGCCGACCGTCGGATTAATTTGAGCGAAACCGATCTTCATCCGCGCCTAAAGTTATGCGCGGCGCAGACAGCGGCAAGAATTTCGCCTACTTCTTCTCGCTGCCCATGACGGTGCGATGTTCGTAACCGCCGTTCAAGGCCTTGTCGGCACCTTCCACGAAAACCTTACCCCATTGAATCAAGCAAGCGGCGGCGAAGCCCGCAACCGCACAGATAATTACTTTTTGGATAAAGGTCGCCTGCATCCTTTCCCTTAAGAGCACGTGAAATGCCATGGCTGAAAGGAGATTGGGCGGTGCCGCAAACCGATCCGCCTCGGCTGCAGACTCTTAAGATCGGCCAGTCCGACGATTCAACTTTGCGGACCGCGCTAAAGCTCCTCGATCTTACCAAAATCCCCATTGATGGGTCTGCATTATCCAGAAACCAAGGAGTAAATTGGTTATGGCGTGGGCAAGGACGCACGAAGCCAAACTGCGGGTGCGATAGGCAACGATGTTATAGAGCCCGCCCGCGACGAACGCGGCCGGCCAATCCGGGCGCGAGTGACTAAAGGTGAACGCAACCGTGACGATGGCGAATGACAGCCAGTTAAATTTGCCAAACGAAACTCGCTCGAAATGTTCGTCGATCACAAAGCGAAGCAGGAAACCGCGCCAGAAAATTTCTTCCAGCACTGGAACAACAACAACGAGGCGGAGAAAACGAAAAAAAATTGTCGACCAATAAGTAGCAGCATTGTTCGCCAGCGTTGTCGGGTCGAACCCGATGGTGCGCGGCGCGAAGTTAAGAAAATACTGAGGCGCGACCCAGATAGCGAAGACGGCGAGGGCAATTAGCAGGGTAAAGATGATATTTTTCAGCCCATCAAATTCGTAGCAGCGGCGGAACCAGAGCAGCAGCGCACCGCAGAGAATAGTTTGCGCCGGGTAAATCCAG
>QHPM01000087.1 GCA_003219095.1 Verrucomicrobiota bacterium | reverse complement strand
AACCCAATTACGCCGTCCGAATCGGTTCCCGAAAGCAATACGCAAACCGCCCGTTCGCCGTAAGCCTGCGCGAGCGTGCGAAAAAAAAGATCAATCGCGATTCGCTTGCCCCGCGCCTGTTGCGGCTCCCGTAAACTCAGGGTGCTGTCTTCCATTGAAAGATGCTTGTTCGGCGGAATGACGTAAACGCGATTTGGTTGCACCTTTACCTCCCGCTGCACCTGAACCACCGGCATCGAAGTCGTGGTCTGAATGACGGCGGCAAGATTACTTTCGTGCTCCGGCGACAAGTGCATCACCACCACGAAGGCCAGCCCGCTGTTGGCCGGCATCTGCTCGAAAAACTGCCGCAATACCGCTATTCCGCCAGCCGATGCCCCCAGACCCACGACTCCTGTTGGCGTCCTCTTTCCACCCGGCCGTCCCTTTGTGGCAATCGCCTTTTTTTTAGGCGAATCGGGTTCAGCAGGCATTTACCAAGTTCCTCTACATGCGACTTAGTGCTCCATCATGCGGCAAATCGCCGCGGTACGCAATTACCCTTTCCTACGACTGTGGAATTTCAGCGTTTCAGTATTTCAGCGTTTTCCCGAGCCGGCCCGCTCCATCTCGAAGGTCACCTTCGCGTTAACGCGGTAAGAGGTAAGTTTTTCCCCATCCACGGTGGCGCTGAATTCCTTCACGTAAATGGAGCGAATGTTGCGCAATGTCTTGGAGGCTTCCTTGACTACATTCTGCGCTGCTTCCTCCCAGCTTCTCGGCGATTCCGAAAGTACCTCAATTACTTTTACGATCTTTGGCATGAGCTTGATTCCCTTCCCCTTCCGTTTCGCGCCGCATCGGGGATATGGCCGCAAGATTGGCGCGAAGAAGCATCGGGGAGTTCCCACTGGGCAATCGGCGCGCGAGCTACTTCGAGGGCAGCGCGGGACCTCGTTCACGCCCGGTTGATCACACCAGCCAAATTTGGGTAATCAATAGCTCGATTTTGAGGTCCCTCGTCGTCTGCGCGACTTGCGATGACGTGTCGCGAGCGCGATTTCTAATTCAAAAAACGGATCGGTTTACTACGCCGCCGCTGTGACCTGCTGGATTGTCTCCTGCAATTTCTGCACGTCGATCGGTTTGGTCAGATGCGCGGAAAAACCGGCGCGGCTGCTCCGCTCCAGGTCTTCCTCCATCCCATAGCCGCTGATCGCTATGCCCTTGGCGTCGCTAATCTTCGCCAATTCTCGCATCACTTGAAAGCCATTGCCATCCGGAAGACCAAGATCACTAACGAGAAGATCGAGCGGAGTTGTGCGCAATACCTCCAAAGCCTGACGCACCGTGGAGGCGGTGACGACCTCGTGCCCGTTATGCTTTAGCAACTTGCTCATGACCGCGGCAGTATTGTCATGGTCTTCGACAATCAGAATATTTAATTTCCGCGACGAAACCGCGGCAGGTTTGCGCTCGATGGGAGCGATGACACTCGGAGCGGGAACCGTTTTCAATTCCACCGTAAAGACGGCGCCATGTCCGCTCGCTTTATTCGCAGCCTTGATTTTTCCCTGATGCATTTCCAAGACCGCCCTGCAGATCGCCAGGCCCAGGCCGAGACCTTCGCCGCTTCTGGTCCCCTGCTCAAAAGCAGTGAACAATTTGGGCATCAGCTCTAAGTCGATTCCGCAGCCGCTGTCGCTAATTTCAAAAATCAAACGGTCCGGCGGCGCATCGTACGATCGGACCACGACCTCACCATTTTCGGGAGTGAATTTGTAGGCGTTTTTCAACAGGTTCCAAAAAACCTGCTCCATGCGCGTAGGATCGGCCATGATCTGATGGTTGCTGGCCGTCAGATCAACCGAGAGTCGCAGATTTTTCGCGAATAACTGGCTACGGACAATTTCCAGAGCGTGATTCAGCAATGCATCCGCGCGACACGGCTGAAGATTGATCTGAAGTTTGCCGCGAGCGATCCGGGTAAGATCCAGAAGGTCATCGATCAATCGCGCCTCCATTTCGATATTGCGGCAAATCATCCGCAAACCCTCCTGCAATTCAGGATCGACATTCTTGTCTTCCGATGCCGAGCAAGCCCACATCAGGACTGGGTTTAATGGTGTCCGCAACTCGTGGCTGAGCGCTGCTAAAAAGCGGTCTTTCGCCTGGCTGGCCATCACGGCCGCTTGTTTCTGCCGGCGAAGTTCTTCGTCTGTCCGCTCGCGTTCGAGATAAAGGCCAACTTGAATTCCCAAAGCACCCGCGAGTCGGAGAAGGTCGTCGTCCGGTCGCGCCACCTCGTCGCTGTAGAGCTCAATTACGCCATTGATTCCGGTCGAACCCGTCAACGGAAAAACAAACGCGGCCTGCAATCCACTCATTCGCGCGAACAGTGCCCGCGGGAAGTTGGTCTCCGCCTCGAGATCAGGTAACCAGGTCGGCGCGCGTGAAACGAGAACGCGTCCGGGCAAACCCTCACCGCTGGAGAACACGCGACGCCTGGTTTCGGATTCGAATTCGTCAACATCGCGGTCGGGTGATCCCCAGGTTGAATGGCAGACAAGCTTTCCATTTTTATCAAGGACCCAGAGTGCCGCAAAAAACCAGCGGCCGCTCCGCGCAATGGTGCTGAGAATTTTCGGGCCCAGTTCGATCAGCGGCGCCTGACCAGAGATTAGAGCGGCGATGGCATACTGGGCGGCACGACGGGCCTCACTTCGCATGCGTTCGCTGATGTCGCGCAAATAGGCGGTAAAGACCGCTTTCCCGTTCACTCGAGACGGGGTAATAGCCAGCTCGACGTCAAGCTTCGAACCATCCGCGCGAACGGCAGAGACTTCGATGCGCCTGCCAAGTAGTGGACCCTCGCCGGTGGCACGATATTGGGCCATTCCGGCGCGATGTCTGGCCCGCAATTCCGGCGGAATAATCAACTCCGCCATTTCTTTGCCCAACGCTTGCGCACGCGAATAACCAAACAGGCGCTCGGCCGCAATGTTCCATTCCTGGACGCGACCGTCATCGCCAATGGCAACGATGCAATCGAGCGCCGAATCCAGGATCGACTGGCTGTTTTGTTCACTGGCGGCAAGCTCGGTTCGCTTTTCAGCCGCGAACTGTTGCGCCGATTCCACCAGGAGGTCGCTAAAAAACTGATGAATCATGGCCTCGGCTTTGGCTCGCGCTGAAGCATCGAATTCAGGCCTCTCGCGAGCAAACGCGTTCGGGCAATCAATAGAGATTATCTGTCGGAAGTGCCCCAGTCCGCGAACGATCTCATCGAGGGCGTACCCTGGCTCCCAGCGATGCCGCGGCTTCGCATCCGCGGACCGCTTTTTGTCATTTCGACGTGTTTTTCCTTCTTTTTCAAGACATTTGCCCAACGCCTGGCAAAGAGTCGGCAGATAATTGGCCAACTGTTGGTGAGTGGTGTTGCCTGAAAGCCCCAGTTCAGGCTGCCCTGCGGTCGTTTTACTCCATCGATCGACAATCCATTCCGTACGATCGGAGATAAAACGGCCAAATTCCGATAATGGATTCACGGTGGGACGGGAGTTTCGCTATTCGATCTAAGATTCGTCGAGCAGTTACCATGCTATTTTCCAAGCAAAACGCGCAATAAGGGTTGCCAGGGCTAGAAGCAGCGGCAGGAGGCCTGGCACGCATCTTTTTGATTGCGGTTCCCTTCGTCGGCGCTCTGTCCGACGCGCGATGCCTTTTCGGTTTAAAGTTTGGCGAAATACTTCGTAATCAACGATTGCGCGCTTTCACCCAACGCGCGCGCTCCCGCTTTGCTCTGCAGCAACTTTAACAACAACGATCGTGTTTCCTTTTTCTCTCTCTCAGAAATGCTGGCCTGCTCAATCGCGAGGATAATCTGCTCAAAGGCACCCCTTAACGCCTGCGCCTCTGCCCCTGGCATCTCTATTTCTTTTGGGCCGCCGACCGCCGTCCGCCGGGTTTCATCGAAGGTAATTCGAATTGGCGACGTTGTGCCGCTGTTCAGAACGTGCGTTCCGAACTCGTTCATCCGGGCAAAGCCTCCCAACAAACCCATCCCGCTTTTATCTTCAATCGGCTTCCAATCAATCAGACCGTACTCCGCCAGTTGCGCGAGTGCCTGAAGCCAGTCACGATTGTTTATTCCTTCGGGCGCCCGCACAGCCCCCTCCGCCGCACCGAAGGGAAGAAAGCCTTCATCGCGTCGTTCATGCAAAAGTTGCAAGATGCGTCCCCTCACCACCGAATCTTTCATGCCGATGAATATGGTTTGCGGCTCGAACGTGAACAACTTTTCTTCGAATCTTCCCTGAACCGACCGGGACGACGAGGGACAACGTGGATCGGCCGCTCCGTCGAAAAATGTCATAAACAAAATGCGGCGGTGTCCGCCGCATTTTGTCGTAGCTTAATCTCGTCTGGGGAGCGCGGGCTGCCAGCCCGCAGTTTCCGGCAACTTGCCGGAAACAATCTTTCCTTGTCGTTCACAATGATGCGCGCTACCCGGAATAGAAAGGGTGCGCTCTTTGAGCTTTTCCGGCAGGCAAGGTAGCTCGGGGGATGCTGAAACAGATGTGGCTTCGCCGCCTAACTTTAATATCGAAGGGATCGCACGATTCGGAATACTAGTTGTGCTTTGGCAAAAATGAACGAACCTAGCGGCTTATTGGATTAAATCTGTTTGTTCTTTGCGTGGTAGATCGTCAGGTGAGTTTGTCTCATTGGTGATTTGAAACCCGATTCCCGGGAACAGCTCTGTAGCTCGCAAGTTTGCTCCAAAAATCACAATGAAACTGTACGTAG
>QHPM01000086.1 GCA_003219095.1 Verrucomicrobiota bacterium | reverse complement strand
AAGTGTGCGGGCCGCAGGATTTACAGGAGCACCTCGTTAACGAAGTGCAGGAAGTTTACCGCCTCCAAGGGGTCGAGATTAACGACAAACACATCGAGATCATCGTGCGTCAGATGTTGCGCAAAGTGAAGATCACAGATCCGGGCGACACCACGCTACTCTGGGGCGATCAGGTCGATAAACTCGAGTTCGAGGATGAGAACAAACGGGTGGTCGAGCAGGGCGGCAAACCGGCGGAAGCAGTGCCGGTGCTACTCGGGATTACCAAAGCGTCGCTCGAAACTGACAGCTTCATCTCAGCCGCTTCATTCCAGGACACAACCCGCGTCCTGACCGAAGCGGCCACGCTCGGCAAGGTCGATCGTCTCCGCGGGTTCAAGGAAAACGTGATCATGGGTCACTTGATTCCGGCCGGGACTGGTTTTGCCAAGCATCGCGAAATTCGTCTCATCGAAAAAGGGGAGCCGGTGGGCGCGGCGGTGATGGAGGAATCCGAACCGCAACCCGCGATCGGGTAAGCAGTGGAGTAGAGGAGTGCTGGAGTAATGGGCTTTCTTGTCGAAACCCATTACTCCAGCACTACTCCAACACTCCATTTCCCCGTCTTCTGCTGATGTCCATCGCGACGAAAACTGGCGACAAGGGCGAGACGTCGCTGATGTATGGGCGACGGGTGCCAAAAACGGATCATCGGGTCGATGCCTACGGTTGCGTGGATGAATTGAACAGCGCGCTCGGGTTGGCCCGTGCTGCGAGCGATGACGCGGCGACCAAAGATGAGATCCTGCGCATCCAAAAGGAGTTGATTACGGTGATGGGCGAACTCGCAACTGCGCCGCCAGACTTGGAACGTTATCGCGGAGATGGCTTCGAGACCACGACTGCTGCCATGGTCGATCGCTTAACAGCAATAATTAACAAGATCGAGAAGAGCGGAAGGATGAAGTTCAAGGATTGGGTAATCCCAGGCGGCTCGCTTGCTTCCGCAGCGCTCGATCTCGCGCGTACGACCTGCCGCCGCGCCGAGCGTCGCGTCGCAGCCCTGGTCAACGACGACAAGAATTTCAACATCGAAATCCTGCGCTACCTCAACCGGCTCTCAGATCTCTGCTGGCTCCTGGCGCGAAAAATTGACCAAACGAATGGCATTGAATAAAGCGAATATGTGTTTGCCTTCGAGGCAGCCTTACGGCATCTTCCACGTCCCGCTCGCCCGTCGGCGGGCGCGTTAATTTCTCTATGGCAGATACGACTGAACTTGTGCCGGAACTTTTGGAAGCCGGCGTCCATTTTGGGCACCAGACCAAGCGCTGGAATCCCAAAATGCGCCCTTACATTTTCGAGCAGAAAAACCAGATCTACATCATCAACCTTGATGAAACGGTAAAGCAATTGCAGCGCGCGACCCAGTTTCTGGAAGAAGTGACGCGGCGCGGCGGAAAAATCTTGTTAGTTGGCTGCAAGAAACAGGCGCAGCAGGCAGTGAAAGAAGCAGCTCTAGCTTGTAAACAATTCTATGTCAATCAGCGCTGGCTTGGCGGAACGCTGACCAATTTGGCGACCATTCGCAAAAGCATCGGGCGCTTGAAATATATCGAGGAAATCGAGCAATCGCCCGCGTTCAAAAAAATGGGAAAACAGGAGATTGCGGCGCTCAATCGCGAAGGCGCCAAGCTCCGCCGAAACCTCGACGGCATTCTGGAAATGGCGCAACTGCCCGATGCGCTTGTCGTGGTTGACACCACCCGCGAGCAGAACGCGGTCAACGAAGCGCGCCGTCTCAATATTCCAACGGTGGCGATCGTCGATACCAATGCCGATCCCGAAATCATCGACTATCCTATCGCGGGTAATGACGATGCGATTCGTGCCATCCGTGTAATTTTGCAAAAATTGGTTGATGCGATTGTCTCGGCCAGCGGCGACTCTCCGGTCGCGGCCCAGGCAGAAATGGCGGGCGTCTCCGCCTAAGGCGGACGCACGTGAAACGTGATTCGGGAATTGTGAATCGCGACTACTCTGCCAATTTAACAATGTAACAATTTAATTATTTAACGTGGCAACTATGCAGATCGATCCCAAAACCGTTAAAGAACTTCGCGACCGAACCAACGCCGGGATGATGGATTGCAAGCGGGCCTTGACTGAAGCCAGCGGCGACCTGGCGAAAGCGGAAGTTATCTTGCGCACGAAAGGAATTGCCAGCGCGAGCAAGAAAGCGTCGCGGGTCACGAAGGAAGGAATTGTTGCGTCCTACATTCATTTGCAGGGGAAGGTGGGGGTGCTGGTGGAAGTAAATTGCGAGACCGATTTCGTAGCCAAAAACGAAAACTTCCGCGCCTTCGTGAAGGACATCACCCTGCACATCGCGGCGGCGCATCCGCTCTACGTCAGCCGAGATGATGTGCCGGGCGCGTTGATTGAAGCCGAGCGCGAAATTTACAAGGGGCAGGTGAAAGGCAAACCGGAAGCGGTAATGAACAAAATTGTCGATGGGAAATTAGAGAAATTTTACAGCACTGTTTGTTTGCTGGAGCAGGGATTCATCAAAAATCCTGATCAGACAATCAGAGAATTAGTGAGCGCCAAGATCGCGGAACTGGGCGAGAACATTGTTATTCGCCGTTTCACGCGCTACCTCGTCGGCGAAGCACTGGCACACGATGCCGCTGTAGCGCCAGCATCTGAAGCCGCTGCCTAAATCTCCTCCGCCGCGAGCCTGCCGATCGAAATCCGTTTCATCCGCGTCATCCGCGGTTAAATTGATTGGTGATGGGGCTCGGCGAATACAAACGGAAACGCGATTTCAAAAAGACAGCGGAGCCGGCTGGTGCGGCCAAGACGCGCAGGCGAAAAACACGCGCCAATCGATTCGTCATCCAAAAACATGATGCCAGCCGTTTGCACTACGATTTCCGGTTGGAGATGGACGGCGTTTTAAAGTCATGGGCGGTACCCAAAGGATTACCGTGGGCGCAGGCTGAGAGACATCTCGCGGTCGAGGTGGAAGATCATCCCATCGATTACGCCGATTTCGAGGGCATCATTCCCGAGGGCCAATATGGCGGCGGCACGGTGATGGTTTGGGACCGTGGGACCTATGAACTAACGCCGCCGGGCGATCCAGTGGAGGCGGTGCGTAAAGGTAAACTCCACGTCATTTTACACGGCGAAAAAGCCAAAAGCGAATGGGCTCTCATTCGCATCCGCGCAGAAGGCGGCAAAAATCAATGGCTCTTGATGAAAACCGCCGGCGGGGTCAAACCCATTTCAAAGAAACGCGACGATCAATCGGTCAAGACCGGCCGGACAATGAAACAGATCGCCGTGGCGCGAGACGCGCAATGGCAATCCCATCGTGTCGATGAGAAAGGTTCATTTAAGGCGCGTATTGCAAAAGTGGCAAGAAACGCATCGCTTAAAAAAAAAGACGAAAGTGACAGCAAGGTTGTAGGGCAAGCGGGTCGCTTGCCGAAACCAAGAAGTGGCAGCCGGAGCCGCCCTACAACTCCTCAATCCGACCTGCTGGGAAATCTATCGTTACTGGATTTGCCGAAAGCGCGGCCGCGTTTCGTCGAGCCAATGAAGCCGAAGCTGATGGAGCACCCGCCAACAACGGGTGATTGGGTTTACGAATTGAAATTTGATGGCATTCGCGCGCTCGCGATCAAGGACGGACGGACCTTGCAATTGATTTCGCGCAATGAAAAAAAGCTGAACGATCGGTTCCCTGAGATCGCGCGCGCGACGGCGGATTTTGAAACCGATGAATGCGTAGTCGATGGCGAAGTCGTCGCGATGGATGAAGAAGGTCGTTCGTCGTTTCAACTTTTGCAGCGGGCAGAGCTTGATGGCAAAGATGCGCCGCTCGCATTTTACGTGTTCGATCTCTTGCAGTTGCATGGCCGCAGTTTGATGGATCTGCCGCTGACTCTGCGGAAAGAAGCGCTGGCGCGGTTAGTCCCGCCTTCAGGCGATATCATTCGCTTCTCGGGGGCGCTTGGAACTGACGCAGAAACATTGCTGCCGGAAATTAAGCGGCGCGGCCTGGAAGGTCTCATCGGTAAACAGCGCAATTCCGTCTATGAGCCGGGCCGCCGGAGCGGCGCTTGGATTAAATTGAAATGCGTGAACGAGCAGGAATTCGTCATTGGTGGCTACACTCCGCCGGCGGGCGCGCGCAAACATTTCGGCGCCTTGCTGGTCGGTTATTATGATAAGGGGCGATTGCTTTTTGCCGGCAAGGTCGGCACCGGTTTCGACACCAAACTACTCAGCGCGCTGCACAAAAAAATGCGTGCGGAAGAACGCGGCACTTGTCCTTTTGCCGACCTGCCCTCGAAACAAAACGGCGAATGGGTGCAGGGAATCACGCCTGGGGAAATGCGAAAATATACCTGGGTAAACCCGAAGTTTGTTTGCCAGGT
>QHPM01000085.1 GCA_003219095.1 Verrucomicrobiota bacterium | reverse complement strand
TGGGGAAAATTCGGAACTGTTTTCGCAATCTGTCGGAGCGATTCGATACCGTGATCGTGGAAGGCGTCGGCGGCTGGCTTGTCCCAATCACCGCGGATCTTTTTGTCAGCGATTTCGCGAAACAGCTCGATCTGCCGGTGGCGATTGTGGCGGAAAACCGGCTTGGATGCTTGAATCATGTCTTGCTCACCCTTGAAAGCGTGCAACGGCACGGACTCGTTTGCGCGGGTGTGATTTTGAATCAAGCGAATGGACCAACGGATCTGGCGCAAAGCACAAACGAAACGGAACTTCGCCGTCTATTAGCAGGCATAAATTTGGTCGCAATCGACGAAACATCGGAGCCGGATTTCGCGGAAGTCTTCGGCCGAAGCGAGCGACAGATATGTTCAGAAAGTTAACACAAACGTAAGAATTCTGACACTCCGAGGCGGCGGCCAAGCGGTTCTTCCTTCGTGGGAAACGGTGGCATCTGCATTGCTGGGAAACCCAACACAACCAACCTCACTATGTTGTTGCAAAAAACGCTTCATATGGGCCAGGCATTGCCGGACTGCAAGGGCCGGCTGGCCAACATCCATTCTTACCGGCGCCAGTTCGTGATGGTGACCAGGGCGACCATTACCTCATCTAAGACGGTCGATTTTTCGTTTCGCGGTCCGCTCGGGTTTGAAGGCCACACCGTTTTAATCGCGGTTGAAAGCGATTCGCCGGATGAAGTAGCGTTCGAATCCGTTGGCGGCAATCTCGACCTGATGGGAATTGTCGATTTTACCGAAGTGCGTCCGAATTGCACCGAGATTACGCTGGCGGTGCACTACGAGATCAAGAATAAATTTTTCGGGTGGCTGGATCGCCGATTGCATTTCGTGGATGCGTTCGTGAACTCCGAGCTGCGCAGCGTCCGAGCACACTTTGAGGGAATCGCAGTGCCGTATTCCGAGCCGGCAAGTATCTTGCCCATGCTCGAAACGGCAACTGCGTAGGGCAGGCGGAAAGGGCGCGGTCGGGACGCCGCGCCCTTTTTCCTGTACCAATGGCGCGATAAATCTGAGTTGTGGTGCCAGGCGTATCGCCGGTATTACAAACTACCGGGAGCATCGATCCCGGCTACAAAAGACCGAAAGGAATTGGAGCGGATGCACGATTGTTTGGATTGCATTCGCCCTGGCGCTCAAATTTTGGGACACGACGGCGGCATGTCCCTCCAATGCTGTAGCGGCGGGCGTGTCGCCCGCATTTAGCCAATCCGCACCGCGTGCGTTTTGTCGAGGCGTAAAATCTGATCGGCCGACAAGCTGATTTGCTCGGTTGGGTTGCGTAACTTCGCGCCATCGAGCTGAATGCTGCCTTGCTTGATTAAGCGACTGGCTTCCGCGCGCGATTTCGTAATTCCGGATATCGCGAAACCTTTAACGACAATTGTGACCAGTTCATCAGATTGGGATGGCAAAATCGGAAGCTCTGTCTCGGACAACCGCTTTTCGCTGAAACGCCTTGTCCATTCCTCCCGCGCTTTGTTGGCCGCATCGCGTGAGTGATAGGTGGCAACAATTTCCGCGGCGAATTCCTTCTTTGCTTCGAGCGGATGCTTATTCTTCGGAAGCTCGCGGGAGAGCAACAGCAAATAATATCGCACCATCAATTCGTCGGAAATGCTCATTAATTTGCCGAACATCTCGACCGGCGGATCATTCAGCGCGACGTAGTTATCGAGGCTTTTGCTCATCTTTTTTTTGCCATCGAGTCCCTCCAAAATGGGTGTGAGCAAAACGATCTGCGGTGGCTGCCCGTTTTGTTGCTGCAAATCGCGCCCGAGTAAAATATTGAATAGTTGATCGGTGCCGCCCAGCTCGACGTCGGCCTTCACCATCACCGAATCATACGCTTGCATGATCGGGTATTGAATTTCGTGCGCGTGAATTGGCTGCTCGCTTTTCATCCGCGCGCGAAAATCTTCGCGCTGCAACAACTGCTGCAAAGTCACCTGGCTGTTGAGCCGGATTACATCTTCGAACGATAATCTCCCAAGCCAGGAGCCGTTATAAACAATTTCAGTTTTGCTCTGGTCGAGAATCTTGAATGCCTGTTCTCGATACGTTTTTGCATTCCGTTCAACTTCTTCGCGCGTGATCGTTGGGCGGGTGGCGGAACGGCCGCTCGGATCGCCGATCAGGGCGGTGAAATCACCAATAATTAAGACCGCTTGATGACCGGCTTCCTGAAAATCGCGCAACTTGCGAAATATAATGGTATGCCCAAGATGAAGATCCGCGCTCGTCGGATCAACGCCGAGCTTTACCCGCAGCGGGCGATTCGCGCGTAATTTCTCCGCCAGTTCCGCTTCACTAATGATTTGCGCGGCGCCGCGGGTGAGTTGTGCAAGGTGATCGCGCATATTCATGCGCACTAAAAACAGCAGGCGCGCGGAAACAACCTACTTGTTTTTGTTTAGCAACTCGCGTACTTCGTCGATCGTGAGTGGCCGGTCCTGCGCGTGCAACGCTTTCTGGCTTTTACCTTGTCCGAGGAATGGCTTGTTGCCAGCAAAATCGCGGGTGGCGTATTTTTTCGTTGAGTACCCGCTTGGAGAAACGTCGCGGGACTTTTTGGTCTGATAAGTCCGCATTGATGGCAGAGTCGGTACCGTCGCGGCGTGTGTCGAATAGTTACGAGTGCGGAAGGAAGTCGTCGGGGCACTTCGATCGGCCACGAAAGTTTTGCTGAGCTTTTTTTCCGAAACGTAAAAGGACTTAGTCGCGGCGGAGCGGGTCGGGGCCTCCAATCCACCGGTGAACTTTTTGTTTTGGCCGGGATTCGCCAGCTTCGTGTCCGGGCTCAAGAGCCGGTCGACCAGTTTGCGCTCCTGCTCCTGGGCAAAACTCGCGGTCGCCAAAGCAAGAAAAGCCAGGACGAGCAAGCTGGGTCGCATCATTCCAGCCTGCAAAATCCTATTCGATTTGTAAAGAAAAAGCCGTCCGAGGGCCGGCGACGTTGCGTAAACGGCGGTGCCGGGCGGGGCGCGGCGCTTTGCCGCTGAGAATTTGGCTCGCCGTTAGCGAGCGCCCATAATAACGCTCGTGCTTTCCCTTCTCCGTCACGATTACCATGCCTTCTAACGAGACGCCGGCAAACAACCCCTTCCTTCGACTATTGGATGTGGTCGCGGCTTTTGGCGTAACGCTTCACCGTGTCCTGCTCGTCCTCTTGCGCGGCGGTCACAGCCAACGCGACCAAACGGAACAATACCAACAGCTTTTTCATTGTACCGCTGGTTCCCTGACTTTTGCATGTGCCGGAGATATCTTCCGCCGATGGACCTACTCTTCCGCGACGACCAGGCGCTAATGCGCGAAGCCTTGCGTCTCGCGACTAAAGCCGCGGCCAGCGACGAAGTGCCGATCGGCGCGGTGATCGCGCAGAACGGGCGCATCATCGGGCGCGGATATAATCAAGTGGGAATGCTGAAGGACCCGACTGCGCATGCCGAGATTCTGGCGATCACGCAAGCGGCAGCAACGGTGGGCGATTGGCGCTTAAATGATTGCGACATGTTTGTGACAAAAGAGCCATGTCCGATGTGCGCGGGAGCGGCCGTTCATGCGCGATTGCGGCGGGTGGTTTTTGGATGCGAAGATTTACGAGGTGGCGCCGCCGGTGGCCTGATCAATCTCTTACAAATGCCGCAACTAAATCATCGTTGCGATATCAACAGCGGTGTGCTTGCGCAAGAGTGCAGTGAATTGCTTCAGGAATTTTTTCGGAGCAAAAGGGGAAGCAATCAACAAGCTACAAATTAAAAGGTAAGGATTGGAACTAGGTTGTGATCTAGCTAGCGAAGGTCGATCGGCCGCCCTTCGGCAACTTATGGTCTTGAGCCTGTCGAAAAGGTTCCGCTGGGCGGTGTCGAGATTCGCGCGTGCCGCCGCTATCGATTTCGGGGACATGACCTTGCACAGGCGCCGCCCGGTTCGCCGGAAGGCGGAACAAAGTCGGTCCGCGGGAGCGATTCGGCATGAGATTGGCTGTTTAAGAAGAGATGAAAACCCCACAAGTGCCTCCTATAGCGCCATCGCATCCCGATTGGCTAAATGATTGCTCCTTCCAGTCGCGCCAGGATTCCCCCGGCCTGATGCCTGGAATCCTGAGTCATCACGTCAAAAAACCGCCGAATCCCTCGAGCTTTCATCGCAATTCTTCGTCCGCGGCCGGCGTCACGGATTTCGGCGAGCGCGGCCTCGTCCCGATCACCAACCAGGAGTTTGGACCTGTCGTCGAACCGCAGAGCACAAGCAAGTTGCCCACCGCGCGGAATGATGAAGTTTTGTCCGAGCTGCGAACCTTGCGTCAATTATCCGCCGGCGTTTTTGACCCGCAGACGACCCGTGATTTTCTTCCCGAGAGCATTCTCTTCGGTCTGATCGGCATTCTCTGCGCGGCGTGGCCCATCATTTCGATGTTTTCAACCATGGCGGGGCGGCACTGAAACAGATCGCCTCGGTTCCGGAATCTCTTCTCAACCGCAGCAAACTCTTATTTCGGCAGACTTGCCTTCGGTTCTCCTTTAGCGTCGAAGAACACAAGCGTCCCGCCTTTTTCGCCGCTGGTTAGCGCTGCCGCCTGCTCTCCCTCTTTGCCGAGAACCGCAATTACACCTCGATTCTCGTCACATCCCATATATGCCATCTGGTAGCCTGCTTTCCCCTTGATCGAAACAATTCCCTCGCCGTCAACGGTCGCGATTTCCGCCACCGGCCTCCCCTGCGCATCGGCCAGCGCTTACGATCCCGCCCAGTTCATGTGCCTTCAGTCCGGCCCGGGGTTTTCCATCAGCGGATGCGACAAAAATTTCGCCGGCACCATCTTTCGTCTCGCCGATCGACACCACCACCTCCTGGTTCTTGTTCCAAATCTCGAAACGCGCGCTCCCCTCATCGTCGACCTGAAAAAGACCGCGGGCGCGCCCGTCGTTGTCGTTCAAGTAAATGCAGGCATAGCCTTCTTCGGCTTTGAGCAGAATCGGCATTTTGTCGCTGCTATGCCGGATCGAGATAACCTCGGCATCGAGAAGTAGAAACGGCGGGCGCGGCTGCTGCGGCAGCTTTTCCTCCTGGCCGATCACGCGCAAAACATGATCGAGCTCCTGCCGAAGCCGCGCCACCTCTCTTCTTAGTTGATTAAGTTCGTCTGCCATAAACTGTGAAGCGTGGCATTTTCTCCCCGCCGCGCCAGACCAATCCTACTTCGGACAAATTTCTCGACAAGCTTGCTGATTATGACTGGCTGCCTCGCTAGGATTCGAACCTAGACAAAGAGATCCAGAATCTCTGGTGCTACCGTTACACCACGAGGCAATCGAAGCGCAAAGTAAGCCCTAATGTCCATCTCTTTCAACCAGGCGCCCTTTTCTCTTTTGGGTTTGGAACGCCCGCTTTGCTTCGCGGCTCGACGCAGTCTCGCCCTACCAATATTTCCCCGCCAAGATTTCAACGGTAGGGCGACGCTCTGCGGAGCCGCAAGCCAGCTCTCAGGCGAAGGCGGCAATCGTCCCTAGCTCAAAATCACTTCGCTGCCTTCACGGGCAGCTTCCACCGCTATCGATTTGCCCATCTGCGCGATCTGCATCCGGGCCTTGTCCACGATCTTGTCCACCATTTCGTCGTCGTGATTGGGATCGTGATGGAACAACAAGAGCCGTTTTACGTCGGCGTCAGCCGCGAGTGAAACCA
>QHPM01000084.1 GCA_003219095.1 Verrucomicrobiota bacterium | reverse complement strand
ACGCGCCGAAGCCGAGACCGGCCAGGTCCCCGAGCCCGCGCACGACGGGGCGGGGCACTGATTCTTGGGAACACGTCATCGCGAGCAAAACCGCCAGTTCGGTTAGGACCGAGGGATCCGTTGCGCAACCTTTAAGATAGCGCTGCGGGATCCTTCGACTTCGCTCAGGATGACACCGCTATAGAATCCGCTTTATGATCCCGGTACGATGAAAGCCGGCTTTCTCGAAAAACTGATCGGACGGCTCGGCAAGATCGGGCCCGAGGAGGTCCAGAATTATTTGCTCCGCCTGGCCCAGGAAAAAGGATTTCTCGAGACGGTTTTCAACGCCATCCAGGAAGGAATCATTGTCACTGATTCATCCGGCCGCATTACCTATTTGAATGACGCTGCCTGCGCGCTTTTCGGAATCGATGACGAAGGATCCATAGGCAAACTGCTCGACGAACGAGTGCGTGGACTCGATTGGAACGCGCTCGCCCACAGTGGCGGTCCAGTCACGAGGGACCTCGAGATTTTTTATCCGAGCAATCGTTTCATTAATTTTTACATCGTCCCGCTGGTGATCGAACGACGAGACGCAGCTCTAACCGGAGTCGGTGACTCCGGCCGGCCGGGATCAGCGATCCCGGCTACAACAGAGCAGGTCGGCTACGCCATCATCATGCGCGATATTACCGAGAGCCGGCGCACGACGGAGAAAACGATCGAGAGCGAGCGGTTGAATGCGCTCACCTTGCTGGCGGCGGGCGTGGCTCATGAGCTGGGCAACCCCCTGAATTCCCTGAACATTCACCTGCAGTTGATGGAACGACAGGCGCGCAAATTGGAGGGCAAAGAGCGCGACGAACTGCAGCACTCGATCGAGATTTGTCGCGGTGAAATCAATCGCCTCGATTCCATTGTCACTCAATTCCTGCGCGCAATCCGGCCGTCGCGTCCGCAGCTTCAGCCGCAAAATCTCAACGTCATCGTGGAGGAAGCGGTGCGCTTTTTCGCGGCCGAGATCGAAGCGCGTGACATTGTGGTAGAAACGGAATTGCGCTCCGATTTGCCATTGCTCCAGCTTGATCGCGACCAAATGAAGCAGGCGTTTTACAACGTCATCAAGAATAGTTTCGAAGCGATGAAACGTCGCGGCATCTTGCGGATTCGCACGGACATGGATGAATCGCATGTGCGGGTCAATTTTATCGACAATGGTGGAGGAATGTCGGCGGAAACGTTAAGCCATGTCTTCGAGCCTTATTATACGACGAAGGAAAGCGGCACCGGCCTCGGCTTGCTCATCGTACGTCGAATCGTGCGCGAACATGGCGGCGAACTCGCAATCGAAAGTACCGAGGCCAAAGGCTTGACGCTGACCATTCGCCTGCCGGTCAAGGAGCAACGCGTCCGGATGCTGGAAGCTGGCGATCGGGTCCCCCGGGAAACGCGCGAACTGATTTGAGAGATTGAGCGATTGAGTCAGAATTGCTCAACGCGAAAACGTGACACGCTTCGAATGCAACCAACGATTTTGATCGTCGATGACGAAAAGCATACCCGCGACGGGCTACGGCGCTTGCTCGAAGACGAATACGACGTGTATGTCGCCGAAGACATCGGCGGAGCGGTTAGCGTGCTCGAACGCGAAACGGTCGACTTGCTGCTGACCGACCTGCGGCTGGCAGGGGAAGACGGAATGCAATTAATCGAGCGAGCACTGAAAATGCCGCACCCACCTATTTGCATCATGATGACGGCTTATGGTTCGGTCGATACCGCGGTGGAAGCGATGAAACGCGGGGCCTACGATTTCGTGACCAAGCCGCTCAATCTCGACAAAGTCGAAATCCTGATCGCGCGTGCTCTGCAATCGCGCCGGATGGAGCAGGAGAATCGAACGTTGCGCCAGCAAATCGATGAACGCTTTGGCCTGCAAAATATTTTGGGCGAATCGCTCGCGCTTCGGGAGGTGCTGGACACGATCCGGCAGGTCGCGCCCTCTTCGGCGAATGTTTTGCTCGAGGGCGAAAGCGGCACCGGCAAGGAACTGGCGGCGCACGCGATTCATAATTTGAGCCGGCGCAATCAGGCGAAATTTGTGGTGGTGCACTGTGCGGCGTTGTCGCCGACTCTGCTGGAAAGCGAATTATTTGGGCACGAGCGCGGCGCTTTTACGGGCGCGCACGAGCGGCGGATCGGAAGGTTCGAACAGGCTAATGGCGGCACCATTTTTCTCGATGAAATCGGAGAGATCGATCCCAGCACGCAGGTGAAATTGTTGCGGGTGATGAGCGAGCAACGCGCCTTCGAACGCGTCGGTGGCAGCCAAACCTTGCGTGCCGATGTAAGGGTGATCGCGGCGACGAACAAGAACCTTGAGCAACTGGTGCGGGAAGGAAAATTTCGCGATGATCTTTATTTTCGTCTCAACGTCGTGCGTGTCACCATGCCGCCGCTGCGTGCGCGCAAGGAGGACATCCCACTTCTCGTTAGATCATTCCTGCGGCATTTCTCGAAAGCAGATGAGAAACCGGTGCTCGATATCACGGCCGACGCGATGAATACGCTTCTGGTCTATGATTGGCCGGGAAATGTGCGTGAGTTGCGCACGGCGATTGAGCACGGAGTAGTAATGGCGAACGGTCCCAAAGTTACGGTGCGCGATTTGCCGCGCGCGATCCGCGAGGCAGCGGAAACTTCGGCCGGCGCGATCTCGATTTCGGGAACGGCGAATCCGCTCGATTTGGCGGAAACAGAAAAACGGCTTATCACCCAGGCGCTCGCTTCAACCGGCGGAAACATTACCGCTGCAGCCACTCAATTGGGAATCAGCCGCCGCACTTTGCACCGTAAACTGAACGAAATGAATGCGCAGGGCCGGAATGTGCGGGAGCAAGCCCGCGCCGCAAAAAAGCGCACAAAGTAGAGAATGCCGGGCGACGCCGATTTCATTCAGACGGTGGGCGTTGAGGACGAATACATCTTTTACGGGGATTACCGCCACAAGGATCTGTCGAGCCAATGAATTGCCGGCGAAGTTTCCCATAGTTTCCGGTTTACGAATGCCACATCGGGACGTTGAATGAGCCGGGTGAGCGAGAACAGGAAGATTTTTGGAACGGATGGCGTCCGCGGCGTCGCCAACGTCGAACCGGTCACGGCCGAGACTGCCCTCAAGCTCGGTCGCGCCGCGGCGCATGTTTTCCTGAAATTGAATCCGCGGGCGCATCCGGGCGGGACGCGACCAAAGATTGTGCTCGGCAAAGACACCCGGCTCTCGGGTTACATGCTCGAAAATGCGCTCGTCGCCGGTATCACGTCCCTGGGGGTGGATGTGCTTGTGATCGGCCCGTTGCCAACTCCGGGCGTCGCTTACATCACCCGCTCACTGCGCGCGGATGCGGGAATCGTCCTCTCCGCTTCGCATAATCCCTACGCCGACAACGGCATTAAATTTTTCCGCCACGATGGCTATAAGCTCGATGATCAGGTCGAGGAGCAAATTGAGCAGCTCGTTTTCAGCCGCGAAATCGATTCGATCCGCCCGACCGCGGGCAAAATCGGCCGCGCCACCCGAATTGACGACGCTCTTGGCCGTTACGTCGAGTTTGCCAAGCAAAGTTTTCCGCGCGGAATGACTTTGGAAAAAATGCGGATCGCGGTCGATGTCGCAAATGGCGCCGCCTACAAATCCACGCCCTGCATTTTGCGCGAGCTTGGGGCTGATATCACCGTCGCGCATAACACGCCTAACGGAACCAATATCAACGCTGACTGCGGCAGTACTCATCCAGAGGAAATTCAACGGGTGGTTAAGAAATCCGGCGCCCACGTCGGTATCACCCATGATGGCGACGCCGATCGCGTTTTGTTATGCGATGAAAACGGTGAGCTGGTTGATGGCGATGAAATTCTGGCTATCGCCAGCGTGGATTTATTGCGCGCGAAAAAATTACGCGACAGTACTCTGGTTGCGACGGTGATGAGCAATTTCGGCCTCGATGAGACCCTCGGCGCACACGGAGGCAAAGTCATTCGCACCAACGTGGGCGACCGCTACGTCCTTGAAGAAATGATGGCGCGCAATCTCAATGTCGGCGGCGAGCAAAGCGGCCACATGATTTTTCGCGATTTCACCACCACCGGCGATGGCATCATCAGCGCGCTCCAGGTTTTGCGGATCATGAAGGAAAGCGGAAAACCGTTGAGTGAGCTAAAGGGTTGCCTGAAAAAATATCCACAAGCACAACGGAATTTGCGGGTAAAACACAAACCGCCGCTGGAGGAATTGCCAGCGGTGATGAAGTTAGTGGATGAAACCGAACAGCAGCTGTCCGGGAAAGGCCGTGTTCTGTTGCGCTACTCGGGGACGGAACCGAAAATTCGTTTGCTGATCGAGGGACGCGAACCGGACGAGATTGATCGGCAGGCAAATCGAATCGCGGAAGCGATCGAAGAAGCAATTGGAGCGGGATGACACCTTAAAATGACGCTGTCTCAGGCACTCGAAGCGCTCCTCTTCAGCGCGCAAAAACCGCTGACTCCAGCCGATCTACGCGATGCGCTCACGAGCGCGGGCGAAACTGACGAACTTGTTTCAAATGAATTCGCCCGCCTGAAAGAAGCGGAAATTGCGGGCGTACTTGGGCAACTGAAAGTTGACTACACGCTGGTGCCGCGCGGATTCCAGCTAGTGGAAAAAGCAGACGGCTGGCAATTGGTTAGTCATCCCGATTGTGCGCGGTGGGTGCGTCAGCTTTTTCCCGGCCCGAAACCGGCTCGGCTTTCGCCGCCAGCGCTCGAGACACTCGCCATCATCGCTTATCGCCAACCCATTACCCGGGCCGACGTCGAAGCAGTCCGCGGCGTCACGGTCGAAG
>QHPM01000083.1 GCA_003219095.1 Verrucomicrobiota bacterium | reverse complement strand
ATCCTTCCAATAATCGTTTGTTGCGGCGGTGCATTTGTTCTCGGAATGATGCTGGGATTCGGTGCATTTGGATTTCCGCACCATTAACTAACGAGACCGATGCGGATCGTTCGCCGGCCACTTGCTCCAGGTGAGACCAATCACGAATTGCTCTGGCTCAGTGTTTCCTCCGGCGGGCTGACCCTGGCGGCAAGCTGGTTCGCACTGAAACTACCGTGGCCGATCTGCTTGTTTCATACGCTGACCGGTCACCCCTGTCTGACCTGCGGTGCGACGCGATCGGCCGTGGCATTTTTTCACGCGCACTTTTTGGCGGCGTTCCAATGGAACCCGCTCGCCTTCCTTTTTTATTCTGCGTTGTCGATTTTCAATGTCTATGCGCTGGCCGTGATCGTCATGCGGGCGCCGCGGGTGCGAATCGCGCAACTGACCGCGAGCGAGCGAAAATTTTTCCGCGGCGCCGTCATCGCGCTATTTGCCTTGAATTGGGTTTATCTTTTGATCGCGAACTCCTCCTTGTAGTTGGCCTGTCTGCCGTCGCGATGCCCGAGCGCTAGTACCGTCATCCCGAGCGCAGTCGAGGAATCCCGTTGAAGTTATCTTTAAGGTTCCGCCGGGGGATCCCTCGACTTACGCTCGGGATGACGGGTAGTTCTTCCCACATCATCTTCCAGAGCGCCGCGATGTTTCGCGATGAATTCGCTCGGATTCAGCCAGCCCTCGGTCTTTTCGCGATAACCGGAGCCAATAAAAGGCGTAACGAATTCGCGCACTTCAAAATGGAGATGTGCGAAATATCGTCCCCCGCCGGTGCCGACGGTTGCGATTTGTTGGCTCCGCCGCAGATCGTCTCCCATGTCGACTAGGATCTCGTCGCAATGGCCGTAATACGATTGAACGTAGCGGCGCGCGCCATTCTCCTCGATCGCATGCAAGACAATGATGACGTTGCCCCAGCCCGGTCCACCATCACGCGCGAGCAAAACGCGGCCATCAGCGACGGCGTAAATGGGATCGCCGAGGTCGGAATTTTCCCCGCCGATCCCGTTGAGATCATCACCGAGATGATGATTTTCCCTGAAACGTTGTGCGTTATACGTCAGCGCACCGTGCTCGCTCCCGAGTGGAAAATCGAAACGCGTCGCAGCTGGAAGTAACGCCAGTTGGAAAGGCGAAGGAATTTGAAATGCGAGATCGAGATGGGTCGGTCGAGTCAATTCCGGCGCAAGCCTCCAGCTTAAGGTTCCAAGGAGACCGGCGACAAAGAGCGCGAGGCAAAGCCCGACATACTGGATTGTGTTAGCGCGGTTACGTTGTGCTGTCATGTCGAGCCAAGCCGAGACCTCTCAATCAGAAGAATAGTTAGAGATTCCTCGACTGCGCTCGGAATGACAATCGGAAGCGGTTGGCAACCGCCTCGCACGAAACTAAGCTCGTGCCATGCGGATTCTCGTCACCGGTGGCGCCGGGTTCATCGGATCGCATCTTGTCGAAAAGTTACTCGCACTCAGTCACGGGGTCGCGATCCTTGATGACTTCAACGATTTTTACGATCCGCAAATCAAGCGCGCTAACATTGCTGCGGTCAAAAATGACGCGCCGGTTTTTCAGAGCGATTTGCGGGACAACAACGCCGTGCGCGATCTCTTTCATCGCGAGAGATTCGATGCCATCGTGCACCTGGCGGCGCGGGCGGGTGTTCGTCCATCCATCGCTCAGCCGCAACTTTATTACGACGTCAATGTAACCGGCACTCTGCATTTGCTCGACGCGGCGCGGACCGCTGGAATCGAGCGCTTCATTTTTGCGTCGAGCTCGTCGGTCTACGGAATCTGCAAAACGGTCCCGTTTTCAGAAGATTTTCATCTTACCCAAACCATCAGCCCCTACGCCGCGACAAAAATCGCGAGCGAGTTCCTTTGCTCCACTTTTTCGCACCTCTACCAAATGCGCGCGATCGCCTTGCGTTTTTTTACGGTGTACGGTCCGCGACAACGCCCGGATCTGGCAATCCATCAATTCACCCGCAAAATCCTGGCCGAGGAACCGATCGATCAATTCGGCGATGGCACAACAAGGCGCGATTACACCTATATCGACGACATTATTCAGGGGGTGATCGCAGCGCTAAAATACGACGGCGCGATGTGGGAGATTTTTAATCTCGGCGAAAACGAGACGGTGCAGTTGAAAGATTTGATTGAAGCGATCGAAGCGGCCGTCGGCCGAAAAGCAAAGATTAATCGATTGCCGGAACAACCGGGCGACGTGCCTCTAACCTGCGCCGATATTTCCAAAGCGCGTCAGCTTCTCGGTTATAATCCGACGACAAAGCTACCTGATGGTTTGCCAAGATTCGTTGAATGGTTTCGCGCCCAGCAACAATGATTCTGCCATTTGAGCAGCGTGCCTGTTTTGCCGCTGGCCAGGCCAAAACGGGCACAACCCTGCTCATCGCACTGCTCGATGGCCACCCGCAGTTGCTCGTTTTGCCGGAGGAAACAGCCTATTTTCCGACCGCCCTTAATAAGTACGGCAAAGACGGACGCCGGGCGCAGTTTGATTATCTGACCAAGGAGGCGCTTTCCCGCGTCCTTTTCGGCGGACCGCCGGAGTGGGAGAAAATGGATTACGGCCATTTTCCAGTCGCGGAATTCCGCCAGCGATTTGCAACGGCAGCATTCGATTCAAAAAACGCCGAAAAAGACTTACTCGTTCTGATGATGGAAACGTACGCGGAGATGCTCGGCATCCCGCTCGATTCGATTGTGCGTTGGGTGGAAAAAACACCGGCGAATCGCCGTTTCATTCCACAGATTCTCGAGCGGTTTCCGCAGGCGAAATTTCTCATCACCATGCGCGATCCGCGCGCGATTTTGGCCGCGCAAATTGCTTTGGAGAAAACGCGAAAAACCCGCGAGTTCTCGGTCTATTACTGTGTTTCGCACTGGTTGCAGGCTGCGCAATTGGCTTTACGCGCGGAACGAAGAGAAATTTCCGGCATCGTCACCCGTTACGAGGATTTGGTCGTCGATCCAGCTGCGCCGATGCAGCGCGTTTGTGATTTTCTCGAAATCAGCTTTGATCCCGGTGTCGTGTTGACCCCGACAAAAGCCGGGAGATTTTGGCCAGGAAATTCTGCGACCGAGCGCGAGTTCACAGAGGTGAGCAGGGAACGGGCGGCCAGTTGGGAAAACGAATTGTCGATGGACGAAATTGGGTGGGTGGAATGGCATTGTCGCGAGCTGATGCCTCACTTTGGCTACGCGCCGCGGATGTTACACCGGAGCCTGTTGCACCATTGGGCACGCCCGATCCGGGAGGAGCGACCGAAGCAGTATTTTAAGTCGCGTTATTACTCGGTGCGCGACAAATTGCTCGGACCTCGTAATAAGTAAGGGGCGCTTGCAATCGCCGCGACCCCATCGATAGTGGGAGCGTTAACGGTGCCGGCAGGCTTTGATCTTCCGCATCCGACGACTCAGACTTTGGAATTTATGATGCGAACGCTCGCATGTCCCCTGTTTCGTTGGCTGACTGTGGCGCGATGTCAATTAAGGCCGGACCGACAATATGAGGCGGAGTTTCCGGCGGCGATTGCTCATCCACTTGAATGGATCTCGCGAAGTTCGCGCGCTGCTGGCCGTGCATCCTCCGATGCGCTCCGCCTGATCAATCATCAGAAATTCACCAAGGATAAACATGAAATCTTACACATCCGGGAGAAGTTCGCGCCGCGGGCGCGGGCGTTCCCGCCGCCGAGGCGGCGATGGCCAGGGGCGCCGATTTGCCGACGCCAAAGCAGTGCCGCAGAAGAAGGGATTCTGGTCAAGAATCGCGGATTTTTTCGCAGCTCCCGACAAAGGCGCCGCCAAAACAGAACAACGCAATGGGTCGCAATCGCGCCAACAGGCGCGCATCCAACGTAAGCCCGAATCGGTTGAAGTTACTTCGCCGCGGCTTTACGTCGGAAATTTATCATTCGACGCGACGGAGAGCGACTTGTTTGATCTCTTTAACGGTGTTGGCCACGTGCAAAACGCCGAAGTGGTGAGCTACAAGCATAACCAGCGCTCGAAGGGTTTTGCTTTCGTCCAAATGCAAACCGTGGACGAAGCAAGGCGGGCGGTGACGGAGCTGCACGATAAGGAGTTCCTCGGCCGCAAGCTGGTCGTGAGTGGCGCGAAATCGAGCGAACATTCGCGGAACTGATTGTCGCTTCGAGTTTGAAAGCGGGAGCAGCCGGAACGCGGCTCCCGCTTTTTCTTTGGCGCATTATGCCGTCGCGTGCGGACCGGGATCACCGATCCCGGCTACAAAATTCGCGCGACCCACATTGTAGCCGACCTCGGTGATGCCGGGATTCAAACACGATGCCGGTGGCGTGTCTCAACGCTCCACAAGTTGTTGCGTGAACGCTTTCTTCCTCGTTGGTCCTACCGCAGTAGGCAAAACTACGCTCGCGGTCGAGCTCGCGGAACAATTCGACGCCGAGATTGTCAATGCCGACGCGTTTCAAATCTATCGCGGTCTCGATATTCTCACCGCAAAACCAGACGCGGAATCCCAGCGCCGCGTCCGCCATCATCTTCTTGGCCAAATCTCATTAGCCGAGACAATGTCGGCAGCAAGATTTGGCGAACTGGCGCGCAATGCCTTGGCCGATATTCATTCTCGCGAGAGAAACGCGATCGTTGTTGGCGGGAGCGGGCTTTATTTGAAGGCGGTCACGCATGGGTTCGATCAAGTACCACCGCCGAACCTCGAGCTGCGCGAGGAATTGAGCGCGCTTTCGACAATCGAATTGGGTCTGCGACTGAAAAAATTGCAT
>QHPM01000082.1 GCA_003219095.1 Verrucomicrobiota bacterium | reverse complement strand
CAATAGCAACTCGTGGATTGCGATTGTGATGATCACTGATCTGCTCGCGCGTAGAGATCGCTTTAACGTTCCGGGCACGGCTGCGGCGGCAAATTGGACGCGGCGTTTGCCGAAGACGATTTCGCAATTGCAGGCAAGCCGCAATGTCCGGCGAAAAATGAAATTGATTAGGGAGCTGCTGGAGAAAAGCGGACGAACGTAATGACGAAATTCAGACCCGCCGAACTACCCTCTGTCATTCTGGGCGAAGCGATGTCTCTCTAGTTACTCTTACTCTGATAAGAGATGTTTCAATTTTTGCTTGGGATGACAACACTCCAGCGCGGCTTAGGCCGTCATCCCAAGCGCAGCAAGGGACCTCGCGAAAACAGGTAGCGTTAGCAGACGCCCGAAGAGCGCACGCTTCGATTTAAAATATCGCGAACGCTTGCGTAACGGCTATTTCATCTGTGAGAGCGGTCCCGAGCTGGACGGACATCGTCTGGGTTCGGGATGTCACAGCGGCAGAACCTAATGAGGAGATCGAATGACGAATGAAGTAATGACGAAAACGATCAGTAGTTTTTTTGTCATTCGGATTTCGTCATTCCTTCGTGCTTTGTCATCCGTCATTCGTCATTTGTCTTTCTCTATTCACCATGTTGCTCAGCACCGCGTCTTTGGATAAGAAATAGAGTATGACTTCTCCTATCAAAGTGGCCGTTACCGGCGCGGCCGGGCAGATTGGCTACTCGCTCGTTTTCAGAATTGCCTCCGGGGCAATGTTTGGCCCGGAGCAACCGGTCGCGATGTCGTTAATCGAAATCCCAAACGCGCTCGGCCCGCTCGAGGGCGTGGTCATGGAATTGCAGGACTGCGCATTTCCGTTGCTGAAAGCAATCACGCCGACAGCGGATCTCGACGAAGGATTTCGCGACGTGAATTGGGCGCTGCTGGTTGGCAGTGTGCCGCGCAAGGCCGGGATGGAACGGAAGGATTTGCTCGGGATTAACGGCAAGATTTTTATTGGCCAAGGGCGAGCGATTGAAAAGAACGCGTCGGCTGATGTGCGGACGCTGGTCATTGGAAATCCGTGCAACACCAATTGTTTGATTGCGATGAATAACGCGAAACAAATTCCGCCCGATCGCTGGTTTGCCATGACCCGACTCGATGAAAATCGGGCCAAGGCACAGCTCGCGCACAAGGCCGGCGTTGAGGTGACAGCGGTAACGAACATGACGATCTGGGGTAATCATTCCGCCACGCAGTATCCGGATTTCTATAACGCAAAAATTAACGGCGGAGCGGCAAATGAAGTGATTCGAGACGAAGCATGGCTGAAGCAGGATTTCATTGCGACGGTACAACAACGGGGCGCTGCCGTCATCAAAGCACGCGGGCTCTCGTCCGCGGCGTCGGCTGCGAATGCGGTGGTCGACACAGTCCGTTCATTGATAACCGAGACGCCGAAGGAGGATTGGCACAGTGTGGCATTGTGTTCCACCGGCGAATATGGAGTTGAGAAGGGTCTGATCTGCTCGTTTCCAGTACGGGTGAAGAATGGAACGCTCCAAGTAGTGCAGAACGTGCCGATCAATGAATTCAGCCGGCAGAAAATCGACGCCAGTGTGAGCGAATTAAAGGAAGAAAAATCGCTTGTGGGAGAATTGTTAGGGAGCTGATTCTCGCATTTTGTCATCCCGAACGGCGCCGACGGTGAGGGATCACACCAACGAAGCTGATAACACACAAAGTAAATTGGGTAATCAACGAAGTAACGGGAGCTTCCTCGCTGCGCTCGGAATGACAGTTAGCCCAAGATTGAGGCCTCGGTTGCGGAATTGAAAGAAGAACAACGCTATTAAGGAGCGGCTTGCTCCATCATAGAGCGCGCTTTCGCGAGATTGCGTTGCGCATTCGGATTGTCGGGTGCGAATTGCACCGCTTTTTCCAGCCGTGCAATCGCTTCGGTGTAGCGACCCAGCATGGAAAGGGCGATCCCCGAATTACTCAACGCGCTGACGTTCCACGGTTCGAGCGCGAGAACAAAGTCGTAATGCGGCAAAGCCTCGGCCGGTTTGCCGTCATCTGCCAAGGCATTGCCGAGATTATTGTGCGCCGCGAGAAGGTCCGGGCTTGCTTCAAGCGCCGCACGAAACATTGCCAGCCCGTCGCGGGGTCGGCCACGCTCGGTCAGCGCTTGACCGAGGTTGTTATTTGCTTCGGCGTAGTGCGGATTGATCGCGAGGGATTTTTTGTAATCGGCCATGGCTTCATCGAGCCGGCCCGCGCGGTCGAAGAAGAGGCCACGGTTATTGAAGGCGAGGTAATTGTCGTGCGTTATCGCCAGGGCATGATCGAAAAGGGTAAAAGAATTTTTCCAAATGCCGAGCTGACTCCAAGTCCGCAGGGCACAGGCCGATAACACCGCGACGGCGGCGACAGCTAGAATTGGCCGGAAGCCTTTTGCGAAAAACGGAAGCAATGCCAACTGCAGACCGAGAATCGGGAGGTAGGTATAGCGATCGGCCATGTAGTGCAAGCCAATCTGCACAAATCCGAGGACCGGCAGGAGCATGATAACGAACCAGGACCAGCCAATCGCCAAACAGGGGCGTTCGCGAAATTGCGACAACGCTGCCGTAGTCACCAGGACGAAAACCAAAATTGCGGCCGCGACAGCAGTCGCAGGCCAAAAGCCCGGATGCGGATAAAGAACCGCTAGATCGTTAGGCCAAACAAATTTTTCGAGATAACCGACAACCGCGACGAAGGCGTTGGCGATTCGGGGGCGCAGCGGCAGCATCGCTGAGATCGAACCGCCGGCGTGCTGAACGGCGAGTGTGATGGCGCAGGAGCCCGCTGCGAGCAGAAAGAACGGCAGTTTTTCGAGGCGCGAGGCGGAGTGAAAACGTTGCAGCGGCCAGAGGTCGAGGAGCAACATGATCACCGGCAGAGTCACAAGCATCGGTTTCGCTAAGAGTCCAAGGGCGAATGTTCCTATCGAAAGCCAGTACCACTTCGTGCTGCGCTGCTGGGCATAGACGACGTAGGCCCAAAGCGCGAACAGTCCGAAAAAGGCGCTTAGAACGTCTTTACGTTCCGCGACCCAGGCCACGGATTCGACGCGCAGCGGATGCCAGGCAAAGAGCGCGGCGCTGAAGGCGGAGAGCCAAAATGCATTGGTTAAGCGCCGGAAAAGGAGAAAGACGAGGATGGAATTGAGCGCATGGAAGACGATGCTCACCGCGTGATGTCCGCGCGGATCATCCTCAAATACAGACCAGTCCACCATGTGCGAAATCCACGTTAGCGGATGCCAATTAGCCGCAGCGCTAGTCGTCAGCGCCCATCGGATTCCCTCCAGCGTCAGGCCGGCTTGTACCGGCGGATTCTCCGTTACATAGACGGGATCATCGTAATTGATGAAATCGTTGCCAATAGCGCGGCCGAAGACGAGCAGCGTTCCAAGAAACAGCGCGGCACTGACCGCAATTGTGCAGCGGTCGAGCTTCACGGCCGTGTCAGGTTAGTTCGGCGCCGGTGAGACGCGAAAAAGCTTCGCGATATTTCGCGCTCGTTTTCTCAATGATCTCGCGCGGCAAATGGGGAGCGGGCGGGGTTTTGTCCCAATCGAGGGTCTCCAGATAATCGCGCACAAATTGTTTGTCGAAACTCGGCGGACTACTACCGGCGCGGTATTGATCCGCCGGCCAGAAACGCGAAGAATCCGGAGTGAGACATTCGTCGATCCATAACAGTTTGCCGTCGAGCGTTCCGAATTCAAATTTCGTGTCGGCGACAATGATGCCGCGCTCGCGTGCGTAATCGCGTCCTTCGGAATAAATTTGCAGGCTTAAATCTGCGACACGATTGGCGATTTCATGGCCAAGCAGGCGGCGGCATTCCTTCATGTCGATGTTTTCGTCGTGACCTTCCTCGGCCTTGGTCGATGGGGTGAAAATCGGCTCTGGCAATGGGGATGCGAGTTGCAAGCCCGGCGGCAATTTAATTCCACACACACTTTGCGATTGTTGATATTCCTTCCAACCGGAACCGGCAAGGTAGCCACGCACCACACACTCGACTGTGAGTGGCGTTGTCTTGCGCACAATCATGGAGCGGCCAGCGAGTTGTTCGCGGAATCTTCTTAGCTCGCCAGGGAACTCATCGAAATCCGCGGTCACGAAATGATTATCGACCTTCTGAAAACGTTTAAACCAAAACGCAGAAATCTGATTCAGCACCGCGCCTTTGAACGGAATCGGATCGGGTAGAATTACATCGAAAGCGGAAAGACGATCGCTGACGACGAAGAGCAAAGTGTCGCCGAGGTCGAAGACTTCGCGCACTTTGCCGCTGCGCAGTTTCTTAATTCCAGGGAGGTCGATGGAGCTTTGGGGCGTGAGTTGCATAAGAGACGTGATTGGTGAGAGGTGAGAAGTGAGAGGTAGTGACTAATTACTTCTCACCATTCACTTCTCACATCTCACTTTCAAATATGGCTGGAATCGTCGTTCGACCGCGCGCGCGAATTTTGCACGGACACGACTGGGTTTTTTCCAGCGAGGTGCTGAAGATCTTCGGTAACCCAGTCGATGGCGACGTCATTTCGATTAAGGACGGGCGCGATCGAATGCTTGGGAGCGCAATCTGGAATTCGAAATCGCAGATTGTGGCGCGCCGTTTTTCTCACCGGCGGCAGGAGCTCGATCTCGATTTTTTCAAAAGACGAATCGCACAGGCGGCGGAATATCGGGAGCGACGAAAAGTAAATCCCCGCCTGCATCGCGTTGTCTGGAGCGAAAGCGACGGATTACCGGGGGTAATTCTCGATCGATATGGGGATCAATTTGTTCTGCAGCTAACGACTCTTGGCATGGATCAACGTAAGGAAATCTTAC
>QHPM01000081.1 GCA_003219095.1 Verrucomicrobiota bacterium | reverse complement strand
TCCAGCTGGTTAACGAGACGTTGGTAAACGGCTGGGATGATCCGCGTATGCTAACGATTTCTGGACTTCGACGACGCGGCGTTACTTCCAGCGCATTGCGATCCTTCGCCTACAATATAGGCATCACCAAGTACCCGAGCATGACTGATATGGCCGTCCTTGATCATACCATTCGCGATGAGTTCAATCGCACAGCCGAGCGACGGCTCGCCGTTCTTCATCCGCTCAAGGTAGTGCTAACGAATTATCCTGAAGGAGAAGTGGAAGAGCTCGAAGCGGTCAACAACCCGGAAGATGCAACTGCCGGAAAACGAAAAGTGCCATTCGGGCGCGAGCTATTTATCGACTCGGCTGATTTCATGGAAACACCACCGCCAAAATACTTCCGCTTGAAACCGGGCGGCGAAGTGCGGCTCAAGTATGCCTACATCATCAAGTGTGACGAAGTAGTAAAGGATAGCTCTGGCAATGTGAGCGAGCTTCGTTGTACAGTCGATTTGGATAGTAAGTCGGGCGGCCTAACCTCGAATCGCAAAGTAAAGGGTACCATCCATTGGGTGAACGCCGCTCAGGCCCGCGACGCCGAAGTTCGACTCTATGAGCAGCTTTTTACCGCGCCGGAACCAGACGCAACGGGCGATTTTAAATCGTTTATCAATCCCCATTCGCTTGAAGTTGTGAGCGCGAAATGCGAACCAGCGCTGGCCAAGGCGACGCCAGAGAAGCGCTATCAATTCGAGCGCCTTGGCTACTTCACGCTCGATCCTGATTCCACCGCGACGAAACAAGTCTGGAACCGGACGGTTGCGCTAAAAGACACTTGGGCGAAAGCGGAGGGACGGGCACCGTCCCGCCCCTAACATTTGGCAGTGGAGGTCAGGCATCTTGCCTGACTCGGCCGGCTGGCTTCCAGTCTGCCGCGCTGCTACGCCAGGCAGGATGCTTGGCGGCCGAGACAGGCTGGAAGCCTATCTTCCAATGGTCAGCGCGCGATCGATTCGTGCGAGCACCTTTTCCTTCCCCAGAACTTCGAGCAAATGATACAGGCTTGGCCCAGCGTTACTGCCGGTAACAGCGAGGCGGGTTGGATGAATTAGCGCGGCGGGTTTGATGCCGAGTCTGGCCGCCGTTGCTTTTAATGTTGCCTCAAGTTCCGCGGCGTCGAACTTGTCCAACACCGCGAAGGCATCCCGCACCGCCACCAGCCGCGGTTGGTTCTCCGACGTAAAATGCTTAGCTGCGCCTTCCGGATTGTAGTTAAAATTATCGTCGAAATAGAAACCGCAGTAAGCCGCTAGTTCATCAAAGGTATTGATCTTGCCCTTGCAGGTCTCGAGTGCGGCCCGAATGTAATCGTCGCAAAAATTTTCCAGCTTTACACCGCTTGCGCGCAACGCATTTCTGCCTAGTTGCTGAAACCTGTCATCCGGCAACTCGCGCGCGTATTCGCCGTTCAGCCAGTGCAATTTGTCCGGATCAAAGGTAGCGTGACTGCGCACGACCTTGTTCAAATCGAAGAGCGGAATTATTTCTTCGATTGGAATTTTTTCCCGATTGTCCTTCGGGGACCAGCCAAGCAGGCAGAGATAATTGCGGACCGCCTCCGGCAAAAAGCCCCTCTTAATATAATAGTCTACGCTCGCGCCCTGGTCGCGCTTGCTCATTTTCGAGCCGTCCCGGTTAAGGATAAGTGGGATGTGCGCGAAGTGCGGCGTGCCGGCCCCGAGAGCGCGATAAAGCTCGATGTGTTTGGGAGTATTCGAAAGATGATCTTCCCCACGGATGACGTGTGAAATCTTCATTTCGATGTCGTCGATCACATTGACGAAATGAAAAATCCACGAGCCGTCGGGCCGGCGCACCGTCATGTCGGGATGGGTCTGTTCGTTCGAAAGATCAAAATCGATTTTGCCGCAGACCAGATCATCGACGATGACATGCTCGCGCGGTGAACGGAATCGAAGCGCGCCCTGGTCTTCGAAGATATGACCGGCATCCTGCAATTTTTTTAGATAGCGCTCGTAGATTTCGTTGCGCTGACTTTGAAAATAGGGCCCGAAATCTCCGCCAACGTGCGGACCTTCATCCCAATTCAAGCCGAGCCATTGCAAACCTTCGTAGATTGCAGCGGCAGCTTCTTCGGTATTGCGCGCACGGTCGGTATCCTCGACCCGCAAAACAAATGTCCCGCCGTGATGTTGGGCAAAAAGCCAGTTAAACAGCGCGGTGCGTGCCCCGCCGATGTGGAGATAGCCGGTGGGCGACGGGGCGAAACGGACACGGATTTGCGAGGCCATTGACTGCGGAGATTAGCACAGATTCGACCGTCATCCCGAGCGTAGTCGAGGGATCCCGCGGCATTACCTTAAAGCTTTCGCAACGGGATCCCTCGACGTCGCTCGGGATGACAATCGTTCGATGAAAATCTTTCCCGCCCGCCGGCGAGCGTGCCGATCGCGCGGAAGATTTACTTTCGCGATAACCTTCCGCGCGCGCAGCCAGCGAAGGATTGCTCGACGTTGCAACGCGGCCGGCATTTTCCGCAACGCCGCGACGGCGAGATGCGCTGCCGAAATCGTTCCCGTTGAGACGAGCGAATCCAGCACGGCTTCTTCTTCGCTCCAGATTTGGGCGGCGCGCCAGATCGTCTTGCGCACATCACGGCCGAATTGTTTTTCAATGTCCGGGAGAACGCGATGACGAAGCTTGTTTCGCGACGAATGCAGCAGACGGTTTGTCGCATCCTCGCGAAATTTCAAGCCATGCTGGCTGACGTATGAGTCAATCTCGCTCCGCCATACCCCGAGAAGCGGCCTAAGAATCGTTAACTCTGTTTTGCCAATGCGATGAATGGAAATTCTGCGCATCGCCGCCATGCCTCCCGGACCAGCCCCGCGAAACAGGTTCAGGAGTGCAGTTTCGACCAGATCATCGGCATGATGAGCGAGAAATATTCTGGGGCAGCGCCGGTGCCTCGCCACCTCGACGAAAAATGCCAGCCGCGCGAAACGCGCCGCCGTCTCAATTGACCACTTCGAACGTTTGGCCAGAGCGCCGACATCAGTCGACCCAATCTCGCAGTCGAGCCTAAGATTACGCGCGATTCCTTCGACAAATCGGGCGTCGCCGCGCGAGGATGCGCCGCGCAATTGATGGTTCAAATGGCAGACGATGAGATTCTTGTAGCCAAGATTGATTAGAAGATTCAAAAGGGCGATTGAATCGCGGCCACCGGAAACACCGATAAGGTAGCGCTTGGAGGGCGGGAAGTCGCCAAGGAGCTTTTTTTGATCAATTAGCGCGCGACGTTGTTGCGGCTTCACAGAGCAAACGTCCAACGCCTAACGCTGAACGTCCAACATCGAATACGGAGCGGTTTGTTTCTGGGGGAGCACAGGTTGCCAGCCTGTAGTTCGCGGCAGCTTGCCGCGAACCGGCGTCGCGAACGACCGAGCGAGCGAAATTTGCATTCTGCAAGCTGCCGAATGTTACAGGCTAGCAGCCTGTGCTTCCTAGAGTTGAGAATGGGATTTGACAATGAATGAACGTTCATTCATCTTTGGGGCCATGTCTCAACCCCAACTCGAACCAACCCTCGATCGCCGAGCCCAAATCCTCGATGCGGCCCTGGTCTGCTTCGCCCACCGCGGCTTTCACCAGACCAGTATGCACGATATCAGCGCGGAGGCGGGCATCAGTGTCGGGCTGATTTATCGCTATTTCGCGAACAAGGAAGCGGTCATTTCTGCCATGGCCGACCGGCACAAAAATGAAATCCAAGAGGTCTTGGAACGCGCCCGGCAAGCGCCCACCTTACTAGAGTCACTCGAAATTCTGTTCACCGCGCATTGCTGCGAAAATTCGCCAAAAGTGCTGTCAGCCTTCGTGGTTGATCTATACGCCGAAGCCTCGCGCAATCCGCAAGTGGCGAATCTGGTGCGCGACGTTTTGCAAACGTCGATGGACGGCGTGACCGATCTAATAGCGCGTTCGCCCGAAGGCAAAAACGCGGCCGGTGGCCTCGCGCCCAATGAACTATCGGAACTAATATTCGCAGTCGCTCGCGGAATGTTGATGCGAGACGTTTTGCAACCGCAGGAGATGACCGAAGCGGAAAGGCGCGCGCGCCAGTTGGAAGTGACGCGAAGACTTTGGCGGTTGTTGTTCAAAACGGAAACCGAGCCAGCTTATGCATGACGTAGCCCGACCTGTTTCGACCGAAGCTAAAATGAAATTGAACCGCGGAGCTCTCGGCCTTGCTATCGCCAGCGTGATCGCCCTGATCGTCGTGATCGTTGGAATCAAGGCGCTGCAAATAGTCAAAATGGCAAAGACTCCGCAACCGATGCCGGTAACGGCGGTAACGAGCGCATTAGTCAAAGAAGAAGACTGGGCGCCGGTGTTTTCGTCGATCGGCAGTATTTCGCCGGTGCAAGGCGCGGTGGTGGCGACTGAGCTTGGCGGAGTCGTAAGCGAAATTAATTTTGAAAACGGCAGCATCGCAAAGAAGGGTGATGTGTTGATGAGGCTGGATGCGTCGGCGGAAGAAGCGCAGTTACATTCGGCCGAGGCAGATTTGGAGTTAGCAAAAGCCGATTTGGCGCGTTCGAGTGGCCTCGCGGCAAATCACGTTATTTCAAAAGCCGAGCTCGACGCAGTGGAAGCAAAATACAAACAGAAAGTGGCCAGCGTCGACCAAATGCGGTCGATGATCGCGAAGAAGGAAGTGCGGGCGCCATTCGCCGGGCAGGTCGGCATCCGTGGCGTGAATGTCGGGCAAATGATCAATCCCGGTCAGCAAGTGGTGCCGCTGACAATGCTCGATCAGGTGTTTGTAGATTTTGCCTTGCCGCAGCAAAACCTCTCGCAACTGACGCAAGGATTGGAAGTGCGGGTGCGAACAGATGCTCTGCCGGGACACGAATTTACCGGCAAACTGAGCGCGATTAATTCGATGGTGGATGTGGCGACGCGAAATGTTTCGTTGCAAGCGACGTTGCAAAATCCAGATCACGCGTTACGGCCGGGCATGTTCGCGAAAGTGGATGTGATCCTTCCACAAAAACACAAGAGCCTGGTGATTCCGGGAAGTGCGGTCTCGTACGCGCCATTCGGCGATTCGGTTTATGTAATTGAGAAAAAGAAGGACGAAAAGACCGGCCAGGAATCCCAAGTCATCCGTCAGCAATTTATTCGCGTCGGTGAAGCTCGCGGGGATTTTGTTTCGATCGCGGCTGGATTAAAAGCGGGCGAGACCATCGTGGGCACGGGTGTTTTCAAACTGCGCAATGGCATGGCGGTGACGATCAATAACGATCTCGCGCCCAAACCGGAATTGAATCCGACGCCGGTAGATTCGTGATGAAAGATCAACATCAACGTGGGAGGGACCTCAGTGTCCCGATCAATTTGTTAGGTCGCGGCACAAAGGCCCCTCCCACTTTCTGATATGAAATCGTTCACCGATCTTTTCATCAAACGCCCGGTGCTGGCGATGGTGGTAAGCTTCGTCATTCTCATCGCCGGTTTGCAGGCGATGAAGACGATCAACGTCCGCCAATACCCCCGCAGCGACATCGCCGCGATCACGGTGACAACGGTTTACGTTGGTGCGGACGCGGAACTGGTTCGCGGATTTATTACTACGCCGCTGGAGCGCGCGATCGCGGCGACGGACGGGATCGATTACATCCAATCGCAAAGTCAGCAGGGCGTATCGACGATCACCGCGCGTCTGAAATTAAACTATGACGCGAACAAGGCTCTTTCCGACATCAGCTCAAAAGTCGATGCGATTCGGCGCGATCTGCCGCCTGAAGCCGAAATTCCAGTAATCGCAATTCAAGCGGCTGACTCCCAATTTGCTTCTGCGTATCTGAGTTTCACTTCCAATATTCTGGAGCCTAACGAGGTGACCGATTATATGGTTCGTCTCGTTCAACCCCGGCTGACAGCGGTCGGCGGCGTGCAAAAGGCGGACATCCTTGGCGGCCGCACTTTCGCCATGCGTATCTGGA
Organism: Verrucomicrobiota bacterium; assembly: GCA_003219095.1. Lineage (GTDB taxonomy): Bacteria > Verrucomicrobiota > Verrucomicrobiia > Chthoniobacterales > UBA10450 > AV69. Next base: position 5,866 of record QHPM01000081.1, on the reverse strand, counting down.
TGAAGCCTGAACGAATGGCGGCGTTGAATATCAGCCCGGCCGATGTCCGGGATGCCCTTTCTCGAAACAATTACTTGGCCGCGGTTGGCAGCACCAAAGGTTCGCTGCTTCAGGTAAATCTGACCGCGAACACGGATTTGCATACCACGGATCAGTTCAAGCAACTCGTCGTCCGTCAGGACAAAGGCACCCTCCTCAGGCTGGGCGATATCGCGGACGTTGTTCTGGGCGCGGAAGACTACAACACCGAGGTGCGCTTCTCCGGACAAAAGGCCGTCTTCATGGGCATTTGGGTTCTGCCAAATGCAAACTCGGTCGATGTAATCAAGCGGGTCCGCGTTGAATTGGACCAGATCAAAAAGGAACTCCCAACTGGCATGACCGCCGAGATGGCCTACGACGCCACCGCCTACATCAACGACGCCATCCACGAGGTTGTAAAAACTTTGATCGACACATTGCTCATCGTCATGTTGGTGATCTTCCTCTTCCTCGGATCATTCCGGTCGGTTCTCGTCCCGATTGTCGCGATTCCGATCTCACTCATCGGCGCGTTGTTCTTGATGCAGTTATTCGGTTTCACCCTCAACCTGCTCACGCTGCTCGCGATTGTGCTGTCAGTCGGGTTGGTCGTGGACGATGCGATTGTCGTTGTTGAGAACGTCGAACGGCACATGCGCGAAGGCTTGTCGCGCATGAACGCGGCGCTGGTAGGAGCGCGCGAACTCGTCGCCCCGATTATCGCGATGACCATTACGCTGGCCGCTGTTTATACCCCGATTGCATTGCAAGGCGGATTGACCGGCGCGCTTTTCCGCGAATTCGCGCTCACCCTGGCCGGCGCAGTTTTTATTTCCGGCGTCGTCGCCCTGGTCTTGTCGCCCATGATGTCGGCGCATTTATTGCGGGCCGAGCATACCGATAGCGGATTCAGCGGATTGGTTAATCGCACCTTCTACCGGTTCCGCAATTGGTACGGCAGTCACCTCGATCGAACGTTGCAAGCGCGTCCGGCTGTTTATGTGATCTGGGCCGGCATCTCCCTCCTCACCATTTTGATGTTTGCGGCAATCCCGAAAGTGGCGACGAAAGAATTGGCACCGAAGGAGGATCAGGGAGTTGCCGATGCCGACGGCAAAGTTTTCCAGGATATACCCGATACGCGATTTACTTTTCAGATCACAAATCCCAGTGGCGGGTTTGGTGGGATGGTGTTGAAGCCGTGGGGCACGCGCAAAACGCCGACAAAAGAGTATCTGCCGATCGTGCAGCAAAAATTAGCCGCCATTCCGGGCATCCAAATGTTCCCGATCATGCCCGAAGCGCTTCCTGGCAGCGATAATTTTCCGGTCAGCTTTGTCATCGCTTCCACCGCCAGCCAGGAACGCATTCTGGAGTTAGCGAAACAAATCTTTCTGAAAGCGATGCAGGCCCATGTTTTTCAATTTGGTGACATCGATACCAAAATCGATCAGCCGCAGGCGCAGATCGCTTTCGATCACGACAAAGTGTCGGCCCTGGGTCTCGATATGCAACAGGTGGGGGCCGACCTTTCCGCCAGCATCGGCGGTAATTTTGTGAATCGATTCAATATGGAGGGCCTGAGTTACAAAGTGATCCCGCAGGTCAAACGAATCGACCGTTTGAATCCCGAGCAATTGCAGAATATTTACGTAACAGGTCCGAACAGCCAGCTTATACCGCTTAGTACAGTTGCATCGCTTAAGCACACAACCGTGGCGCGTTCGCTCAACCGCATGCAGCAGCTCAATGCCGTGACCATTAGTGGCGTGCCGGCAAGTTCGGTCGACACCGCTTTAAAGTTTCTGGAGGATGAAGCCCACAAAGTTCTGCCCGCCGGTTATGTCATTGATTATACGGGCGGATCGCGCCAGCTCAGACTTGAAGGCAGCAAGTTCGGCACGGTTTTTGGGCTCGCGATCGTGCTCATTTTTCTTGTGCTCGCAGCCCAGTTCAACAGTTTCCGCGATCCATTTATCATCTTGTTGGGATCCGTTCCGCTCGCACTTTTCGGCGCCGGGCTATTCATGTTTCTAAAGATGCCGTTCGGAAAGTTTTTTACCGATGGCTGGACGACGTCATTCAACATCTACTCTCAGGTTGGGCTCGTCACCCTAGTCGGTCTGGTTTCGAAAAATGGGATCCTCATTGTTCAGTTCGCGAACGAGCTCCAACGCCAAGGACACGAGAAGCTCGCAGCCGTCGCCCAGGCCGCGCGCATTCGTTTACGCCCGATCATGATGACGAGCGTCGCGACAGTGGCAGGCCATTTTCCGTTGACGCTGGTCACGGGCGCGGGCGCAGCCGCCCGAAACTCCATCGGTCTGGTGCTCGTCGGGGGAATGACTATTGGAACGATCTTCACCCTTTTCATTGTGCCCTCGCTCTACATGCTCATCGCCAAGGAACATCACGAGAAATCATTGGCCGAAGGTGAGGAAGAACCGGTAGATACTGACCTTACACCTGAGTTCGCCATGGCCCGCGATGGGAATGGCAACGGCTGGAAGCAAGGCTGACGCCGCACACGCGCTTGCCTGTAGCCGGGATCGCCGATCCCGGTTCCACGGGAGAAGCCAAATCGGGTTGAAGCAGTCACGCATCAACCCTAAACTCTGTCGCTTCTTTGAGGAGCCTTAGCTCAATTGGTTAGAGCGCTGCCCTGTCACGGCAGAGGTTGCGGGTTCGAGCCCCGTAGGCTCCGGAGTTTCCAGCGGAAGAAAACGTCGAACATCCAACGTCGAACGCTGAACATCGAACTGCAGAGTCGGACCTCTGAATTGGACGTTCCGTGTTGGGCGTTCAGTTCGACGTTTTCCACCGATTCGTGCTCGTAACCGAGATTCAGGAACGATTAGGTTTAGAACTAGCGATTAGATCGCGCGCAAAGCTTGTGCTATAAGTAGTTCCATCGTGAGGCAGGTAACACTTGCGGCATTTTTGTTAACCGCGCTCTTCACCAGCGCCATGCGCTTGCCTGCAAGTAGCTGCCCAGTAGCAAGCGCGCCGATCGGCAAGGCGTGCCTGCCAGGATCCTGTGCAAATAAAAGCTGCTGCCTCGATTCGCAGAAGAATCATAATGTGCCTTCGCCGCCGCTCGCCAAGGATGGCGGTTCGAGTAACCAGCTGATTGCGGTCGTTGCTCCCTGCCTGACGGACTCAGTCGTCGAATTTCGCTCGATCCAAATCTCGCCTCATTCATCGGCGATTTGCGTTGCCAGTTCAGCGCCACGGCTGGCGCTTCTCTGCACGTTTCTCATCTGATCCAAGGACGCTGACGCCGGAGGTGTGCCCATTCATCGGCATGCCTGGTCTTCAATCGCAGTCCTGGATCAATGAAAACACTCACTCTTTTATTATTACTCCTAACAAGTTTATCCGTTAATGCTGAGCAATCGCCCGGCGACATTCGGAATGCACCTGCGCGCGTTTCGCTGAGCGAAGTCACACGCACTGTTCTGGATCGTAATCCCGCGATTCAGCAGGCGTTGCGAAAATGGGCAGCGGCGAAGGAGCGCGTGACGCAGCAAGCGGCTTGGGACGACCTCAAGGTCAGCGGCAATTCGCGCGCCGCGCGATTTGTTGATGTCGCCCCGAATTCGTTTACCGACCAAATTGTTTCGGTCGAGCAGATCATCCCAATTACGGGAAAGAATCTTACTCGTGCGCGGATCGCCACGGCAGACGCGGTCGTCGCATTCGAGCAAGCGCGACGCGAACAGCTCGACGTTGTCGCAAAAGCGCGCGCGTCTTATTTCCGATTAGTCAATGCCTATGCGCAGTTAGAATTGAATCGGCGCAATCTGACATCGCTCCGCCAACTCGCCGAAGTCAGCCGATCCCGTTATGAAACCGGCAAAGCGAGCGCTGCCGATGCGCTCGCGTCGGAACTCGAAGCGAGCAAGCTGCTCGAATCCGAGCAGGACACCATTCGGAATATTTCGGCAGAGCAATCGCAGCTGAATGTGTTGATGAATCGCGATGCATTCGCGCCCCTCGGCCAACCCGAAGACGCCAGTATCGGGCCAGCCGAGTTATCGATGGGCGAAACACGAGCGCGAATGATCGGAAATCGCCCGGAAATCAAGGCGGCTCAGGCAAAGATCGACATCGAAAAATCGCGTCTGGATCTGGCGCGTCGCAATTGGATTCCCGATCCGGCTGTCACCGTTCAGGCGCAGCGCTACAACGATGCACGACAGGCTGCGAGCGAGATCGACGCCGGAGTTTCATTTACGGTTCCGTGGGTAAATCCCGGGAAATATTCCGCGGCCATTCGCGAGGCGAAGGAGAACCTTGCCGCAGAAGAACAGGGATTTGATCGAACCAATGCTGAATCGCTCGGCGCGTTGCGCGACGCGCTGCAAAAAGTCCATACGGCAAAGCATCATGTCGATCTTTTCCGCGACAAACTTGCGCCGCAAGCACGACAAGCGTTTGAAGCGAATCAGTTCAGTTACGAATCGGGAAAGGCGACTTTTCTCGACTGGATTACCGCGCAACGAAATCTCCGTGATGTAGAGGCGATGGCTCAGCAGCACGTCGCCGACTATCGCGTCGCGCTCGCCGAACTCGAAGCAATCGTCGGCGCTGATCTCAAGATTTTCCCGTCAACAAAATCAAAGGAAGCAAAATGAAATCGAAAAAACTCAAATGGTTTGCGTTCGCGCTACTCCTAATCAGTCCGGCGTGTTCGAAACCAAAATTCACCAAGCCACCCGGTATAGATTATTACACCTGTACGATGCATCCCTCGGTGCATGCGGAAGAACCGGGCAAGTGTCCGATTTGCGGTATGGACTTGGTGCCGGTGATGAAAAAGGCTGAAACGGAGAAAGGGAGAAAGGGAGAAACGGCGCAGTCTCATGGCTCGTCGTCTCGCCCACCCACCGATTCACCGGTTCATGAATTCCTCGTGCCGGTACAACGTCAGCAACAAATCGGCGTTACCTATGCAACGGTAACACGCGCGCGCCTGCATCACACCATTCGCGCGGTTGGAACAGTCGAGCCCGATTTGCAACGTCATTGGGCGTTCGTCGCGCGGGTTGATGGGTACGTGCAACAGCTCTTCGTTCCCTCGCCCGGCCAGATCGTCGACAAAGACACGCCGCTGATGTCGATCTACAGCCCGGACCTTCTCACCACCTCGCGTGAACTCGTCATGCTGCTTCGCATGCGCGACGAAGCTAAATCGAAGGATGCGCGCGCGACCCCGGAACGTTTGATCGGCGCAGCGGAATCCCGGCTGCGGCAATGGAACATTACTGATGAGCAGATCGCGGAACTCAAACAGACGCGAAAGCCGAATGAGTCGTTAACGCTTCGTTCGCCATTCCGCGGGATAGTTCAAGAAGTCCCCGCGCATCAGGGCGTGAATGTAAAAGTCGGCGATCACTTAATCGACATTGCCGATCTCTCCGTGGTCTGGATTTGGGCGGAGTTCTACGAAAGCGAGTTGTCGATGTTGCAAACGGGTCAGCAGGTCACCGTAACAAGCAACGCTTTTCCGAATGATCGCTTCGAAGGCCGCGTGGCAGTGATCAATCCGTTTCTCGAAGAAGCGAAACGCACGGCAAAGGTGCGCATCGATATTCCCAATCCCGATTTCAAATTGCGACCTGGTATGTATGCCAACGTCGAACTTGGAATGGATATGGGCGAAGGCCTGACGGTTCCGGCGAGCGCCGTCATGCCGACTGGCTCACGCGAAATCGCATTTGTCGATAAAGGGGGCGGCAAACTCGAGCCGCGCGTTGTCGTGTTAGGCGAACAAATTGGCGACCAATACGAAGTGAAGAACGGCCTTGCCGCAGGCGATCGCGTGATCGCCAGCGCCAACTTT
>QHPM01000080.1 GCA_003219095.1 Verrucomicrobiota bacterium | reverse complement strand
TCCTTCCGCCCCCAGCTCCAGTAAGGAAGAACCCCAATTACTGCGCCCTAATGTTAATCAAAGTTTTCGCCAACTCTGTTAGCTTCTTGTCGGTCGCGCCTTCTTCATCCAGCGTTTGTTGCAAAAGTTCGGCGCCTTTGCGGTCACCGAGTAAGTCGGCATAAGTGCGGACGCAGCCGTAGCCGGCAATCTCGTAGTGTTCGACGCGCTGCGCAGCAGCAATAAGCCCCGCATCGCGCACTTCATCCTCGGCATCTTCATCAATCATTTCCGAACCTTCCTCGATCAAGCCTTCCATGCCTTTGCATTTCCGGCCCCGAGTGCTTTGATCGTGGCTTTCCAGGATTCGCTCAAGTCGATTGACGTGCTCTTCGGTTTGTTGGAGATGCGCTTGAAATCCTTTGGCAAGCTGTTCATTGGTAGCAGCCTTTGCCATTTTCGGCAGTGCCTTGGTAAGTTGCTTTTCCGCGTTGTGAAGGTCTTTCAACTCGTGAATGTAGAGATCTTTCAGTGTTTCTAGTTCCATAGCGTGGAAATTTCGAATCTCGGCGCCGATCTGGATTTGTTCTTGGGCGAAGAAAGGGTCGAGCGAGCCATCCTTCGACCTTACTTCCGCCGCCTGGCCTTACGTGTTTGTTTTTTCACCAGCCGCTCCGCCCGTTTTGGACCGTATCGCCCGAGCGGCCGGAATTTTTTTCCGCGCTCCTGGTTGTAGGAGATGAAAAAGTGTTCGATCTCCTTGAGCAGCGCCGGGCTCACATCGGAGAGCGACTTAATTTCGGCATGGGTTTGCGATTTGGCCGCGACCGCGATCAATCGATCGTTTCGCTCAGTCTTACCATCTTCGCTTTGTTCGGCTTCGATAACACCGACGAGGCGCGACTCGATCCATCATCGGCGATAGTCCCCGGGATCGAGCCAAAATCGAACGGGAAAAGCGCGCCTTGAGGGAGGACGCTCTTGAGTACGTAAGCTTTGCGCTTCATATCGTAGGCAAACTTACTCCGACATCCTTTCGGCGTGTCGAGTAGGACATTCAAGTTGCCTGATTTGGAATCGAACGGGGGCAATCGCTTAAGCAAATTCATTGGTATCTAGAATTCGCGCTCCGTCGCGAGATCGCGCGGCATCCCTGAAATTTCACCGCTAGCGTTTCGCCGAGAATGGTACGCGATACAGGGTTTGAACAGTAGACTCTGCCGGGTCAACCTGCTCGCAGCCTCCTGGGAGCAGCTAAAGGCCTAATGAGAGGCTGATTCGGGCCACGTTTGCAGCGCGAGGAACATGCAGTTCAATCAAGGCTTGTTCGGTCTGCTCCTGGGACAGGCGATGGTCATGCACGACTGAGGAAATGGCGTGGGCGACGTCGGCATCGCGGAGGATCTCGCCTAATGTTATGACATGCACAAACGAGTTATCTGTTTAGCAGCTGATTTCGTTCAAACGTTTTTGACCCCAAGTTCAATCGCCGTTTCTTAGTAGAATGGCTGGTGTCGTTCGATAAAAGTTTCGTACTTTCTCCGAGACTTGCCACGACGTCATTTTGTCCGCACTCTCAAAGCCCACTACCCTTTCGCTAAAATCCCGTTTCTGGAATTGTTTGCGTAGTTCCCCTTTCGCTTCGCCAGGGCCGAAGATAAAGACGGTGTCCGCACCATGAGCGGAGAGAAAAACCTCTTCGTAGTAGTTAGCGACGTGGCCGATGTATCCTCGTTCGCGCCGATCAGAGGCCGGTACCATCTGCGTCTCATAGCGTTCGTTCGATGGTGAATCGCCCGAGCGTCGAAGCTGCTTTTCGACATTTGATTTAATCTGCCGTGTCCTTTCCCCGGCTGGCGAAAGGAAAACGATGTTTGCTTCCCGGTGGTCAATCCACATTCCTACTTGTGTTTTCATTGGCTTTTTCTATTTGAGGTCAACCGCGTGATGGCTTGGCAAAAGCTTCTTCGTGTACATGAGTATAAGCGCCGCCTTCGCTCTCCCGGTCTTGCACCGCTTCGGCGTCGGTCTTCTCGTGCTCAGACTTAAAGAAAAGGAACTCTCCCAAAGCAAACCCAGGTTTGACGAGCGCTGCGCCGGTTTCGGTGAGTATCGATCGCGTATGCAACATATGGTACTATCGCACACGTTCACGAATTCCTGGCAGACAATAACGGCCAAATCGGCCAATCCTTTATCGCATTGACACTGATAGCCTGCACCTATGAGACGGAGGACGCAGCTATTTATCTGCGACACCATGAGTGACACGACCATGCGTGAAATAACGCTAAAAAATATTTTCCGGCGACGGTAGTGCCTTTGGTAACCGAGAAAGACGACCCTGCCGGCTTGAGTTTTCTTTATCTACTCAGCGCATGCGAACGCCGCGATCGCTCACGATGTTAACGTAAGCTTTCAAAGCGACCGAAGGATTGTCTGTTTTCCAGGCGATGCATGATTCGGTCTTTATCGCTGGGCTTAATTCGCGAAAGACAACGCTATCGTGAGGGAGTTTCTTCACCTGATCTGGTAACAGTGCCACGCCCAATCCTGCCGCAACTGACTGGATCAGGGTTCGCTCGATATCGGCATCTTGAAGGACTCTTGGACTGAAGCCTGCTTTCCGGCACGTTTGCGTTAGCCAGCGGCGATAGCCCGGATAGCTGCCTTCTGACATCCCGATAAAGAACATCGGTTTGAGCTCCTTGAGGTTGATAACTGTTTTTTTCGCCAGCGGATTGCTTTTTGCGACGGCCGCGACGGTCTCATACGAAGCGATTGCCCGAAACTGCAAGCCGCGCTCTTCGATTGGTTCGCGCAATCCGACGAAAGCCAGATCGATTTTGCCATCTTGCAGAGCGCGAAATTGATCACCACAGGTCATATCGAATAGATTGATCGGGATCGTCGGGAACAACCGTTGGAATGATGCCAGAGTGACGGGAAGAAGGTCGTAGAACAAGTTCGCGACGTAGCCAATGTTGAGGGCGGTCAATTCGTGACGACTGAAGCGTCGGACAGACTCAACAATTTCCTCGCTCAGATCGAGGACGCGTTTCGCGTCAACCAGAAATGACTGTCCTTCCGGGGTCAAACTCACGCGCCCTTTGCTACGATCGAGCAAGCGCACGCCGATTTCTTCCTCGAGACCTTTGATCTGTCGGGTGAGGGAAGGCTGCGCTAGGTGTAACTTTTCCGCGCCCTTGGTAAAGCTGAGAGCCTCCGCTACTGCAACAAAATAGCGCAGATGACGAAGGTCCATGGCTGTCGATCAGAGGATAAACACGCTCGGGTGGGCTAATCAAATCGAAACCAGCGTCCGTCGCGGCGACAAGGCTGTCAGTGACGACTCCTCCCATAGCCACAGGCTATCAGCTCCAAGGAACAAGGTATTAGAGTATTTTGCCGCCGGAGCGTACGAAAAGAGGCGGCCAGCGAATCGCGAGCCGTTCTCTATCATGGATCGCAAAGCTTCAGTCATTTGGAATGGAACCCTGCGACAGGGCACAGGCACATTAACTACAGAAAGTGGCGTGCTAAATAACACGCAATATTCGTTTCGCAAGCGCTTCGCGCAAGGCATCGGTACCAACCCGGACGAATTGATCGCCGCATCCCTGGGAGGTTGTTTTTCCATGGCCCTGTCTAATGAGCTCGGCCTTTCCGGTTTCCATCCACAGCGCATCGAAACGGTCGCCACCGCAACCATGGAAGATTTAGCCGCAGGCTGGACGCTCACGCGTATCCAGCTCGATGTGCGCGCGAATGTGCCGCTTGTTTCTCAAGCGCATTTTATGAAAGCGGCGCTCGCGGCTAAGACCAAATGCCCGGTCGCTCGTTTGCTCAATACCACCATCAGCATGAGCGCGAGTCTAAACCCATGATATCAACCGAATCGGCGAGCCCAGCGCAGCGATTGTCGAGTGGCGACAGAGAAAGTTCTCTGAAGCTTAGCTTGGAGGCATCAGAGCTTCGCTATCGGCGGCTGTTTGAAACCGCACAGGACGGCATTCTGATACTTGACGCGAATACCGGCAAGATAATCGATGTAAATCCTTTTCTGCTCGATCTGCTCGACTACCCATTCGAAAATATGATCGGCTGTCGACTCTGGGAGATTGGTCTGTTTAAAGACATTGCAGCGAATCAAGCCGCATTCGAGAGGCTGCAAAAGAATGAGTACATTCGCTACGAAAACCTTCCGCTCCGCAGCAAAGCGGGTAAGGAAATTCACGTCGAGTTTGTCAGTAACGTTTACTTCGTCGGGTCTGATAAAGTGATCCAATGCAATATCCGCGATATCAGCGCGCGCTTCGTCGCATACGAGGCTTCTGACGGTCGCCTTGCTGCGCTCGAACTTGCCAATAAAACCAAAGACGATGTGCTGGCGGTGTTATCCCACGAGTTGCGAACTCCACTCACGGCCATTTCTTGCGCCGCCGATTTGCTCGAGCTCGGTCACGATGCCACCGACCAACTCGATAAAACAGAGGTGCCGCCGCAGTTCGATCGGTCCGCCGTGACCATGATTCGCCGGAACCTTCAGGCTATGGTGCGATTGATTACCGAGCTGCTCGATCTAACCCACATGGCGAAGGGAGTTCCGCGGCTGAAGCTTGAGCGGATCGACGCTCACCAGGTGATTCGCTTGGCGCTCAAGAATTTGGAGAGCTGGCAGAAACTGACGAAGGTCGGGATCTACCTTCAGTTGGAAGCTCAGCATCACCATATCCGGGCCGATGCGGGCAAGCTGGAACAAATTTTCTCGAACCTTATCGGGAATGCGCTGAAGTTCACACCAATAGGCGGCAGGATTTTGATCGTCACCCGCAACGAGACCGGCAAGCTAGTCATTGAAGTAAGGGATACCGGGATTGGGATTTCTGCGGAGGCGTTGAGGCGAATATTTTCGCCTTTCGAACAAGGAGATTCCTCGATTCATCCGCGCTTCGGTGGCCTCGGACTTGGACTTTCAATTGCACACACTTTAACAGCGGCGCTCGCCGGCACTCTGGAAGTGGAAAGCGAGGGCATAGGAAAAGGTGCCAACTTTACGCTGCGTTTCAAAGTAAATGGTTCGGTTCCTCAAGCCAGCGAGGAAGAATCCCCTGTCGCAGCAAAGAAAGCCGGCTAGCACCTGGCCCGGGAATAAACGTCAAACAATGGAACCAACCATCGTACAAAATGGCGCTCTCTTCGCCTTGCAACACAGACCGGCGAAAAAAAATTCACCTAGCTTCCGCGACTTGGCGAAAGTGCGACCGAAGCGCTTGTTTTTCCGGTTGCCACTCGAACGCATTAATTGGTTAACCAGTTCTTTTCTCATAGGCACTCTGGCTCTTATCTTGACCGCCGTTCCGCTCTATCTCTGGTTTTT
>QHPM01000079.1 GCA_003219095.1 Verrucomicrobiota bacterium | reverse complement strand
GCGGGGTCCCTGAATGGCCACGCCTCCGAAATCCGCGCTGCGATTCGTCACCTGACAAGAAGCGGGGTAATCTGAAGATCGCTCTTCCCTGAGATGCCTTTGCAACCACGCAAAATCTTCCTCAATCTTCGAAGCATTGACAACGAGTAGAAATTTCGTCTCGCCGATTCGGTAAATAATCAAATCGTCAATGACGCCGCCGTTATCATTAAGGAGAAAACTGTATTGCCCCTGACCGACGTCCAATTTCGCCACATTATTAGTCAGCATCGTGTTGAGCCAGTCACGCGCTCCATCTCCCGAGACGATAAATTGCCCCATGTGCGAAATATCGAATATGCCGACGGCGTTTCGCACCGTTTGATGCTCGTCCACGATGCTAGTGTATTGCACCGGCATGAGCCATCCGCCGAATGGGACCATTCGTGCTCCCAGCCGCATGTGTTCCTGATAGAGCGGTGTTTTTTTCTCGGCAGCGTTGCTCACGCGGCCAAGCTAGATGCCGGCGAAATCAGCGCAAGCTTGCCAAACCACCTGTAGGGCAGGCCTTCCTGCCTGCGAACCAATTAATGCCGGCAAGCGGGAACGTTTGCCCTACACTTTCGAAAATCGGCCTCCGTGGGCGGTTCGGTGAACCGCCGCTACCTTGAAAACGCAATGCGCGCCCTTTACGCTGTCGCGCGTTATGTCATGGCTCGATACACTGGAACGGCGCGTCGGGTTTCTCGCGATTCCAGGCCTGCTCCGTTACGTCGGCTTTCTTACTGCGCTCGTCTTCGTGCTCGAGAAAGTGAATCCGGGTTATCTCCGACTGCTCGATCTCGATCCGGTCGCAGTCATGCACGGCGAAGTGTGGCGGCTGGCCACTTATATTTTCATTCCGCAAATGGCGAGCATGCTGCCATTACCCGACTGGGTGAACGTCGCTTTATATCTCCTCTTTCTCTGGTGGATGGGTAACGGGCTCGAATCAGCCTGGGGTGCGTTCAAGCTGACCATTTTTTATTTGCTCGGGATGATCGGCACGACCATCGCAGCCTTTTTTTTTGGTGCCGCTTTTTCAAATTTGATGCTGACCACTTCGCTTTTTTTCGCTTTCGCCCGTTTTTACCCCGATCTCGTCATCTATTTCGCCTACATCCTGCCGATGAAAGTGAAATGGATCGCCTGGTTTTCGGCTGCGCTTTTGCTTCTGCAAATTGTCGTCGGTTCGATGCAATTTCGCGCGGCCGCCATTTGTGCGATGGCGAATTACTTGATCTTCTTCGGCCCCGGTATCGTACGCGACGCTCGGCATCGCCGTGACGTCACCACACGCCGTCGTCGTTTTGAAGTGCAAACACGCGAAGCCGAAGCGGAGGCATTGCATCGTTGCGCGATTTGTGGAGCGACGGAAGTGACAGACCCAAATCTCGAGTTTCGGGTGGCGCGCAACGGCGAAGAATATTGTGTGCCGCATTTGAGCCAGGCGAAAGCGACCACCTAGCAGCGTCTCCGGGTAGCGCGCGCGTCTCGCGTCCTGGTTTCCGCGTCTCGCGAAAACGATCTTCGTTTCGTTTGACGATCACGATGTCAACAGATCTAAGAAAAGTCCGCGACACGAGACGCCGTCGCCAGCACGCGAAGTCCCGAGCCGGACTGGCCTAAAGCGCGCACTACCCGGCGGCAGAGATTCGTTCGTTCGCTTGACCATAATTTTGGCAGGCGCACACTAGCGCGATGGCCGACAAAAACGCTCCGCTTATCCCCGAGCAAGGCTGGCATTGTCTCCACCTGTTTTATCGGATCGATTTCGCACAATGGCAGCTGCTCACCAGCGATGAGCAGCGCACGGCCAAGATCGCGCTCTCGGAGATCGTGCAGGAAATCCGCGCCACCGAAAAGACGCAATTGCTTACGCTGAGCGTTGTCACGCCGAAAGCCGATCTCGCCTTCATGCTAATCACGCCCGACCTGCACGCGGCAAATTCTTTCGAAAAACGCCTCAATCTTTCTCTCGGCGCCGGCGTGCTGGAGCCGGTTTACAGTTATCTGTCGCTGACCGAAGAAAGCGAATACACCACTACGGCTGAGCAATACGCTGAGACGCTTGCACGCGAGCAGGATCTTAAACCAGGCACGTCGCAATTTGATGCCGCGATGAAATCTTTCGCGGAACGGATGGCACATTATCGGGAGGAACGCGTTCATCCCACACTGCCCGATTGGCCGGTGGTCTGCTTTTACAACATGAGCAAACGGCGCGGTGAACAGCGGAACTGGTATGCCTTGCCGTTTGACGAGCGCCGCAAATTGATGGGCGGTCACGGTAAAGTTGGTCGCGAATTTGCCGGCAAAGTGAAACAGCTCATTACCGGCTCGACCGGACTCGACGACGCCGAATGGGGCGTGACGCTTTTTGCGCGCGACACTTTCCAGATCAAAAAAATCGTTTACGAGATGCGTTTTGATCCGGTGAGCGCGGAGTTCGCGGATTTCGGTGAATTTTTTATCGGCATTCAGTTGCCGCTCGATGAATTGTTCCGCCGGCTGCAGCTTTAAATCCCGCTCTAATCGATACTCCAGCGTGAGCAGGAGTATGAGCACGAGCAGGAGCAGGATTTAAGAGGATGGGTGACAGAGCGGTCGATTGTGCACGCCTGGAAAGCGTGTGTGCCGCAAGGCACCAGGGGTTCGAATCCCCTCCCATCCGCTCCTGGCTAATCGTATTCTGATTGGCGTAATCCGCGGTTTGGAACCTAAATCCTCAGCGCAAGTCGCGCCTCTTCATTGCCTGCAAATCCTGACGTAATTTTACGATATGCGCGCGTGGCACCACACCGCGAACATTGGCTCCCGGATAAATGATGCAATCTCGGCCGATGACCGTGCCAGGATTGACCACCGCATTGCAACCGATCTCGGTCCGGTCGCCGATGATCGCACCAAACTTCGTCAGGCCGGTTGCAATTGTGCGGTCGGCGGCGGTGACGGAAATTTCGCGATGATCGAGTTTCACATTCGATAAAATCACGCCCGCGCCCAGATGCGCGCGAAATCCTAAAATGGAATCGCCCACATAATTGAAGTGCGGGACCTGCGCTTCATCGCAAAGGATGCAATTCTTGAACTCGCACGAGTTCCCCATCACGACGCCGTCGCCAACGATAACGTTTTCGCGCACGTAACAACCGCTGCGCACATGGCATTTTTCGCCGATCCAGGCCGGCCCCTTTATGACGGCGCCTTGTTCGACGATGGTGCCGCTGCCGATGAAGACGGTGTTACTGATGAACGGTTTTCCCATCAACTGCCCCAGCACTGCCGGTTTCAAACGAAATTGCAGATAACTCGCGATTTGTTTGAGCGCGTCCCAAATGAAGCGCTGATTCTCGAAGAGTTTGGCATGGGTCGTGTGCTCGAGTGCAATGAACTCGGCGGGCGCGAATTCTTCTTCAGGGCTTAATGCCGACACGGCGGGTAATTTTTTGTCCGTCTTTGGTATCCCGCAATTCCCAGCCGCGGGCGTTTAATTCCCGCCGCAATTCATCGCTTTTTTGCCAGTCGTTGGCAAGTCTGGCGAGACGACGCGCTTCGGCCAGCGTTTCAATCTCCGATGGCAACGCCATGGTTTCGGTGGCCTCGAGCGCCAGTACCTGATTGATGTCCTCCCACCATTGCAACCATACTTTCGCGCCATCAGCGTCGAGTTCTTTTGCGTCCATCGCGCGATTGGTTTCGCGAATGGATTCGAATAAAACGCCCAAAGCGCCCGAAATATTGAGATCGTCATCGAGCGTGGATTGAAAATCGTTGGCTGGAACGGGTCCCGCTCGTTTTCCTGGCGAGACGCGGGCGCTCGTTTCGCGCAAACGCTGCAGCCATTCATCAATTCGCGTCAACGCCTGCCGCGACTCTTCCATTCCTTCGAAAGTAAAATTCAATTGCGCGCGGTAATGCACTCGCAATAAGGCATAGCGCACTTCGCGCCCGCTGTACCCTTTCGCGGTGACATCACGCAGGGTGTAAAAATTGCCGAGCGACTTCGACATTTTCTGGTTGTCGACCAGCAGATGCGCGCAATGCAGCCAGTAGCAGACAAATTTTTTTCCGGTCACGCCTTCGCTTTGCGCAATTTCCGCTTCGTGATGTGGAAAAATATTGTCGACCCCGCCGCAGTGAATGTCGATCTGATCGCCCAGCAACTTTGTCGCCATCGCGCTGCACTCGATGTGCCAGCCGGGACGCCCACGCCCCCATGGCGAATCCCACCCAACGTCGCCATCCGCTTCGTCCCACGCTTTCCAAAGCGCAAAATCGCCAATGTTTTCCTTCTCGTACTCATCGCTGCGCACGCGTCCGGTTGGCCGCAGCTCTTCCAAATTCAGATGCGCCAGCTTCCCGTAATCGGGAAATTTGTTGATCCGAAAATAAACGGATTTGTCTTCGGCCTGATAGGCGAGACCACGTTTGATCAGTTCGGAAATCATCTCGATCATGCGCGCGAGGTAGCGCGGTTCGGTCGCGCCAGGATATTCATCAGCGTGTTTAATGCGCAAAGTTTTTAGATCTTCGAAAAATCC
>QHPM01000078.1 GCA_003219095.1 Verrucomicrobiota bacterium | reverse complement strand
CACGCCGCGTCCCTTGAGCACCTTCTGCGTATGTCGTCCCAGACTTTCACCCAGTTCTGGCAGGATCACCGGCCCAGAATGCACGAGCACAACTCGCAACATTCCTTCACCCAGATTGGGATAGAACGGCAGCGCGTCCCGCACGAAGTCATTTAAAGCCGCCACTGTTTCCACGCCGGCAAACCCGCCGCCCGCCACTACAAAAGTAAGTAACGATTGCCGCTCGGCCGAATTGCATTCAAAATTTGCCTCTTCCAAATGCCGGAGAATTTGAGCGCGCAACTGAATGGCATCGCGAAGCGATTTCATGGGCACGGCCAGGTCAGCGAGACCCGGGATGTCGTAAAAATTGGTGGTCGATCCCAGTGCGATGACCAAATGATCGTAGTCGATCTCTTGTGAATGGTTGCGGTAACCACGTGAAATCAAGACCCGCTTGTTTGGCAGATCGATTTCGTTCACCTCACCCACCAACACCTCAACTTTGCGAAGCAGCTTTCGAAGGGGATTTACGATATTTGTAATTTCGAGATCGCTCGCTGCTATCTCGTGCAGCATTGGCGTAAACAAGAAAAAGTTATCCTGGCTAACGAGGAAAATTTCCACCGCGTCGACTCGGGCGAGCAATTTCTCAAGATGAATGGCCGCGTAAACACCGCCGAAACCACCGCCGAGAATGACGATTCGTTTCTTACGCGGCTTATCCGGATCGATCATCGAGTTCTTTCTGTAGCCTGGCAGCCGGACTACTCCGGAGATTGTCGCGCGCTTTTTGTATCCGGCAGTTTTACCGGTGGTACTCCGCTGGGGCCGGACTGACTAAGCCCTTTCTCTATCTCGTCTCGGGCTGCGCCGAACTCTTTGACGGCTCGACCCATCCCTCGGGCGAGCTCAGGCAGCTTCTTCGAACCGAACAAGAGCAACACGATAAGGAGGATTACTATCATGTCAGGCCCGGCAAAATTCAGGATACTGGCGATCGTTGGAGTCATAAGCATGTTTCGCTAAACGGCAGGTTGTTCTTTACTCATTCAACCGTTTTGGCGGATTTATATTCCCGAAAAGAGACCTGCACGCCGTTCAACCAGCTACCATTTGTGAGATCCCTCGTTTTTTGCCGGGTCTTTCAAAAAGAGTGGAATAAAGACAGGCGATTCCAGTTTTATTAGAAAATGGCAACACGCGAGGAGGCGCTGGGCCATGCCGAGATATGACGCCAATAAAATTGCCATGGCCTTGCCGTTAAAAACAGCAGATGCTTCTCAGACCGAAGATTTTGAATCGGATCCGAAGATTGTGAAGTTCGTCGTAGTTAAGAAGCGCGAAGAACAAGCGAAAGAAGAGCTAACGTCTTTTGAAGAGGCGATGCTGCCTCATCTTGATGCCGCGCACAATTTAGCCAAATGGCTGCTGCGCAATGAAGAGGATGCGCAGGACGTCGTGCAAGAGGCGTATCTGCGCGCCTTCAGATCGTTTGCCGGATTCCACGGGACCAACGGCCGGGCTTGGTTGCTGACGATCGTTCGAAATACCTCATACACTTTGCTCAAGAAGAGCCACGCGGTTGATGTGACAACGAGCTTTGATGAAGAAATACACGCCTCCGGCCACGAGTCTGTAAGTCCCGCGACACTTCTGGAGCATAGCGAAGACGCGCAACTAATTAAGGAAGCAATGGATGAATTGCCTGCTGAATTTCGTGAGATCTTGACGTTGCGACATCAGGAAGGTCTCTCCTACAAGGAAATAGCCGACATCGCGCAGATTCCATCGGGTACCGTCATGTCGCGGCTTGCCCGCGCGCGAGCCAAGCTCAGGGAATGTCTGAAGGCTCGCATTGGTAAGGAGAAGTAAAATGAACTGCGAAGAAGCTATAAAACTGATGGATGGTTATTTGGATGGCGAACTGGATCCGATTATGAACCAGGCAATTGAACATCACTTGCGCGAGTGCCATAACTGCGATCAGGCCTACAAAACCCAACGTTCGCTAATTGGTGCGATTGGCAACGCCACTCCTTACTTCAAGGCACCGGCAGAGTTACGTGAACGAATTCGATCCTCGTTGCGAGAGGAGACCACTGAGCAGCCTGTGCGAAATGGTGTGCCAGGAGCTCACGTCGTGTTCCATAAAAGGCAGCCAGAGCCCCGGTCCATTCTTTCGGAGATACCGTGGAATTGGTTAGGCCTGGCCGCAGCGATCATTTTTGCCGCGATTATCGCTTTCAACGTAGTGCCCCGATCGCAGCGACCCGGGCCCGACCAATTCTTGGCGACGCAACTCATCGCCAGTCACGTGCGCTCCCTGATGGCGAACCATCTTACTGACGTAGCCTCCTCTGACCAGCACACGGTGAAGCCGTGGCTGGATGCAAAACTCGATTTCGCACCTGCGGTGGTAGACCTTTCCGAGAAAGGATTTCCTTTAGTCGGTGGCCGTCTCGATTATCTCGATAACAGGCCGGTGGCGGCTTTAATTTATCAAAGGCACAAGCATTTCATTAATCTCTTTGTCTGGCCGGCCGGATCCGATGCAGCTGGAGCGACGAGGGCAATGACGCGGCAAGGTTATCAACTTTTTCACTGGGTAGACCCGGATTTCAACTACTGGGCTGTTTCCGACATTAACGCGAAAGAGTTGCAGGAGTTTAAGCAGCTTTTCGAAGAACAAATTCCGCACCACTGACGCCGATTACGCTGTTCAGTCGGCAAGGCGGTAGGAGCAGTCGCAGCGTTCTCCAATCACGGCGCTGACCCGTTCGTTGGCCCTTTCGATTTCTTCGCTCGTTAACTTCCGCGCGTTTCGTCGATCGACACTGTTCTGTTGCGCAATGGAATATTTCCCCGGGGCAACGGTATAGATACTTGAAAGCAGCTTTATAAACCACCTAACGAGAACTCAACTATAGAAGGACTTACGCTATGTTCGCTTCCGCTTTTGACGTTTCCTATCACCGGCACGCCACCAAAGTTGGCTCAGTCGCATCTCGGTTTCTCGGTTATTTGAATACGCGTTCTCTGGCTTTTGCGATGTTCGTTGCTCTAGCGCTTCTCAGTAACACGCAGGGCAGGGATTCTGGGCCGGGAAAGTTATCTGCCCCAAGAGCCGAAAAGACGGAGGTTGTTATCGATAACTTCAGTTTTTCGCCCCAAACCATCGCCGTGCCAGTCGGTGCAACGGTGACCTGGACCAACCACGACGATGTGCCGCACGTTGTGACTAGCGCCAACAATCGGTTCAATAAGTCGTCTGTATTGAAGCCGGGTCAGGCGTTTTCCAACACTTTCGTAACGGCTGGAACTTACTCTTACTTCTGTTCCATCCACCCCCGGATGACAGGACAAATCACGGTTAGGTAAACAAATCGCACGGCGGCGGTAAGGACGGATGTGAGGCACGCGATAAAAGAATTAAGCCGTTTGCGTTCGCCGAGACCTATCACGCAAGAAGCGCTCAATGCGGAGGTCGCGCGCATCGCGAAAAAAGCACTACAGTCGCACGGATGTGATCTCGTGGTTTGGCGAACGGATGATGGTGTCACGCGATTCTTAATCGAGCTCCAGAGCACTGGGAGACGATACGATCTAATCAAGAGTTTTTTCCATCACGACCGCGGATCGATTCAAAAAACGGAAATATGATCCCTGAACTTGTACGGTAGAAGGTTGTGAGCGGTAGAAAATGAAGTTCGATTGTAGCGCGAGGTCGACACTTACGGCTCGTTGCTAACTGCCAAAGATTTTGGGAATAAAATCGCACGGCGGCGGTAAGGACGGATGTGAGGCAATCTGCCGAACACCTAACTAAATCAAATTCAAACCCACATTGTATGCATTCTGATATCCACTATTCCGACGAACACAACACCTCAACAGAGGCCGAATTGTCCCAGCGTGCGCCCTCGGTTCCAGCGCCGAATCGCCTCGCCAGACGATCCTTTCTGCGCAATCTCGGCATGGGAGCTGTTCTTCTGGCCCCGGGAGCTGCTTTACTAGGCAATGCGAGCAAGGCATTGGCAGCTAATGGCAACGAAAAGAAGAACGACGCCCTCTCACGAGGTGATGTTGCGATCCTCCAGCTCCTTGCTGCCGCAGAATTGATCGAAACCGACTTGTGGCAGCAATACAACGAACTGGGAGGAGTAAATGCGCCAGATTCAGGCTATAAGGCTGGCCTGGTTATTCTTGATGGCGATCAGCCCCAGTATATCGCCGACAACACCGATGATGAGATGAGTCACGCGGCTTTTCTAAATGCCTATTTAAAATCCAAAGGCGAGCAGGAGGTTGACCTGAGCCACTTCGCCACCTTGGCGCCTAGCCAAGTCTCCTTCGTCCCGCAAACTGGACGGCTGACGAACCTAAAGCAACTCACCGTGGATACCAGTTGGTGGACGCGCTACCGCAGCATTCGCAACCCCGATTTCGGTGAGACCTTCGCCAACGCGGTCCCGAGTTTGCATAGTGGACAGCATACGGCAATTCCGCGAAGCAATGCTGAACTGGGCGACCTAAACAATCCCAGTGACCACGTCAAGGCAATCGCTTTCACCGCGGGATTTCACTTTGGTTTTATTGAGCAAGGTGGGACCAGCCTT
>QHPM01000077.1 GCA_003219095.1 Verrucomicrobiota bacterium | reverse complement strand
CGCACGAAACTCTTGATCTGGCGAATGCCGGAAAGATTATCGTGTAAAAGAGAGTTCATGGCGGAGGCGGCGCGGCGTTGTAATCGATAACGCCGATGCGCGGTGAGGGTGTACCAAAGTGCGCCACCAGCCAGAAACGGCACCGGAGCCAGTCCGATCAGCGCGAGTTTTGCGCTCAGGTAAAACATTCCCGCGAGCACAATGATGATTTGCAAAACTGCCACTGTTCCTTGCTCAATGCCGTCGATGAGGACGCGCTCGACGGAAGTCACGTCTTCCAGGATTCGCGTCATTAGATCGCCCGTGGCGCGATTATCGAACCAGCGCAGCGGCAAGGATTGGATATGCGAATACAAATCGCTGCGCAGATCGAAAATGACTTTTTGCTCAAAAGTATTGTTAAGCAGCAGGCGCAATGAATTGAGCCCGTTTTGCACCAGGGCCGCGACCGCGGCCACCAGCACCAGCGGCAGTAAGCGTTCCGGATGATGCCCGGTCACCACTTCATCGAGGATCCGTTTCGTCACCGCTGGAAAAATAATAACCATCAGTGTGCCAATAACGGCGCAGCCCAGCATGGCGAGCGCGAGGAGGGGATAGCGCTTCAGATAAGCAAAGACACGCCAGACCGTTTTCATATAGTGGCATCGGCATCTCTCCGAGCCGTAGGCTTTACCAGCCGGAGGCCCTGCCGATGCATTCACAATTCCACAGCCTGCAAAGCTGTGCCACTATCACGCACTGCTTTTCGCTATTATTCCGACGTGCAAATCGAACAAATTTTCATCTCACCCGAACACAATTTCGTTGGCCACCACGATCAGCCACCGGGAACCTCACCGCTGATTCAGAAGCAACGAATCAAATGCGTCGCGGGTAAAGGTTTGATCGGGGATCGTTACTTTAATCATCGCGAAGATTACAAAGGCCAGATCACATTTTTTTCCGCGGAGGTTTTCGAGCGGCTCTGCGCACACTTTAATATCCGGGAGAAACCGGCGGGCGTATTGCGCCGCAATGTTATCGTCTCCGGCGTCGATCTTCTTTCTCTCATCGGTTGCGATTTCGAAGTTCAAGGCGTGCAATTCCGCGGCACGCAGCATTGCGCACCCTGCGAATGGATGGATGTCGCCTTTGCCTCCGGCGCAAAAGAATTTCTCAAGGAAAACGCCGGGCTGCGCGCAAAAATCCTGAGCGACGGGGAACTTCGTGTCGGCGGCGACGCCCAGCTTCGGATCGTGAAGGATGTGGCGGCGCCTGTGGCAAATGCCTGAAAGCGGTCGTCCGAAATCAGCCCGTCATCCCGAGCGTCAGTCGTGGGATCCCGCCAAGTTACCTTAAAGGTTTCGCTTCGGGATCCCTCGACTGCGCTCGGGATGGCGGAGCATGAGATTCAGACGTGATCGCCGCGATGTTTGTGGCGGTTCTTAAAAGTGAGTTCGGCAATGCCTGATTTATCGAGTTCGCCCAGGCCTTCCGCGATCATGTTGTCGTACTGCTGTTTGGTGGCGCGAGCGAGCGGGAGATCCAGCTCAAGTTCGCGCGCGAGATCGAGCGCAATCCCGCTGTCTTTGGCGGCGTGTGCGGCCGAGAAAAAGCAGCTGTGTTCTCGGTTTTGCATGTCTTCGCCGTCGGTTTGCAGGACCCGCGAAGCCGCGCCGGTTTCGGAAAAAACTTCACGCAACATCGCGAGATCAAGCCCGAGTGCATCACCCAGCCCCAGACCTTCGGCCAGGCCAGCGGTATTAATGTTCATCACCATATTGACCAGCGCTTTCACTTTCGCCGCTTCGCCTGCTTTCCCGACATAGCGCACAGTTTTGCCAAGCTTTTCCAAAATCGGTTGGGCGACTCGAAAAGTCTCCTCCTTGCCCCCGCACATTAAATAAAGCGAGCCATCACGCGCCTGGGTTATGCTCGAGGCCATGCAGGCTTCGAGCGAACGCGCGCCTGCCTTTCCGGCAAGTTCTTCAACTTCGATGTGCACCCGGGGTGTGATGGTCGCGCAATTGATGAATAGTTTGCCGTTCGAATTTACGAGAAGGCTGTCGCCCGATTTGGCAAAGATTTTTCGCATCGCCGTATCATCGCTCACCACAGTAATAATGACGTCCGATTCCGCGGTAACTTCCGACAAGTCCTGACAGGCCGCGCAACCAAGCTCACCCGCTAGTTTGGTCGCGGCCGCACGATTTACATCGTAGACCGCTGTTACATGGAATCCGCAATCGACCAGTCGGCGCGCCATATTCGCGCCCATGCGTCCAACGCCAACGAAACCCACGTTCATGTTTGAGGTTTGAGGTTTGAGGTTTGATTCCTGCTCGACGTGCGGCGTCCCGCGGTGAAAATCGCAGTCAACTCGTCCGCTTCGGCCAGTAGAGGGGCAATCCTTTTCTCGGGAATAAAACTACCGTCACGAATCAGCTCCAGCCAGTGCAGGCTTTCATCGGCTTCTTCGGCGACCGTTCCCAATTTGGATGAAAATTCTGCCGACGAACGCGCGCGACAGGCCGCGCGGTAATTTGCGCTGACCGACGTCGCGCTCCTTGCCAACTGATTTGCGAGGACTCTGCCGCCGACGGTATTGGGCAATCGCTCGGTTAACTTTAGAATGCGAAGGGCAAACTTCTTAGTGCGTTCCTGCAATTCCGCCTCCTTCATCTGCCAACATCAAACTTCAAACATCAAACCTCATACCCTTCCCGCAAAAAACGGGTTGTACCGTTTTTCTTCCCCCACTGTCGTAAGTGGCCCGTGCCCGGGACAAATGATCGTTTCGTCCGGCAAGGTCAGAATTTTTTCCAAATTATTTTTTATCGCATCTTTGTAGGAAACATTCCCTCCGCCCATCGAGCCGGCAAAAATTGAATCGCCCACAATCGCGATCGAACGTGCCAGGCCAGTGACGAAGAAGGTCATCCCACCGCGGGAATGCCCCCAGGTAAGCAATGCTTTTATTTTCAAATTGCCAACCTTGAATTCCTGACCTTCGGAAATTGTTTCTGCGCCCGCAATGGATTCGCGCTCGGAAATATAAACCGGCGCGCCGGTTCCTTTTTTTAGCCGCCCCAGATCGGCAATGTGGTCGGTGTGCGCGTGGGTGAGCAGAATCAGTTTCACCAACAATTTCTCTTTCGCGACTCGCTCGAGCATAGTACGACAGTCGGCGCCGGTATCGAAGGCAACAGCACCGCGCGATTTCGGATCCCATACCAGGAATGCGTTCACCCGCATGTCGTGGAACGGCGTGTTGAATATGGCCAGACCATCAATCTCACGCGCAGCCGGGCGATATTCGTTCTGCGCCAGATCGCTTAGCGCGCGCGCGCCAAGCCCAAGCACGGGCGCGACGCGAAACAGTGCCAGCTCATCAAAATGTCCACCGCGCAATTTCCGAACTGCATTCGCGTCCAAGCGCGCTTTTTCCGCCAGGTCGGAATCGGAAATTTCCAAGCCACGTTGCGCCTTGCCAATGACATCGCTGAAATTATCCTCGAGTGGAATCATAATCGTGCCGGTTGCGGCGGCGTCATCTGTAAATCACCGACTCGCTGCCCTGCCAATCTTTCCATCATGACAGCAGCCGCGGGCACAGTCACGCCTTGGCCGGTCTCTTTTTCGATTGATGTCATCGCGATGTTGGAAATACCGCACGGCGTGATCTGATCGAATGGCGATAGATCGCCCCCCACGTTTAATGCGAACCCGTGCATCGTGATCCAATGCCGAACGCCGACGCCGATGGAGGCGATTTTTCGTTCCTGAACCCAAACGCCGGTCAATCCTTCGCGACGCTGCGCTTCAATTTCGAAGGTGCTCAAAAATTCGATCAGCAAACCTTCAATCCAGCGCAAATATTTGTGCAGAGCCTGCCCGGAATTGCACAGATCGATAATGGGATAACCCATTAACTGGCCTGGCCCGTGATAGGCCGCCTCCCCGCCACGATTGATTTGAAAAAACGGATGCGGCAAATGCGATCCGCCACGCAAGCTTGTCTGGTCCGGTGTCCGACCAATCGTGTAAACCGGATCGTGCTCGAGCAACAGGATGGTGTCGGCGACGTTTGGTTCGTTTCGTTTTTGCGCGACGATTCTTTCCTGCAACTGCAGCGCATCCGCAAAATTCATCCGACCGAGCCAGCGCACATCGAGTAGAGCATGGAGGGCGGAGCTCTGCGACACCGGAACCCCCAGTCCAGCTCGGACCGGGCTCGCAGAGCTCGCCCCTCCAAGTTGCTCCGCGACATCAACACTCATATTTGCGTTGCTCCCGGGATTCCCAATCGTGCCGTTTCCTGTGCCCGCAAATGGGTGAGCGCAATCGCCAGCGCATCCGCTGAATCCGCATCCGGCGTTTCGGTTAACCCCAGCAATGCCCGCATCATGAAGGCGACCTGATTTTTCTTCGCGCCGCCAGCTCCAACGGTAGCCTGTTTGATTCGTCTGGGTGCATATTCGAAAACAGGCAGCCCGTTTTCCGCAGCGGCGAGAATGGCGGCGCCGCGTGCCGCCCCGAGCAAAATCGCGGTTTTATAACTCTGCACATAAATCACGGCTTCGAGAGCGCAACAATCCGGCTCGTGCTCGCGAATCAATTGCGCCAGCCGATCGCGAATCGCGACCAGACAGGCTGAGGACTTGAGCGAACTGGCGTTATGGATGGTACCAAAAAAAACCGCGCGCGATTTTCCATTGCCTCCATCGACAACCGCGACCCCGCAGTTGCGCAGCGAAGCATCAATCGCCAGAACGCGCATGGTTTCAATGTTGAACAAAACCGAGGGCGAGGAAAATGCAGCCTATTGCCCCGAGGATC
>QHPM01000076.1 GCA_003219095.1 Verrucomicrobiota bacterium | reverse complement strand
TTGTCGCCGTGCGATTTCCGGCAGGCAGAGATACCAATCTTCCAACCCTATTCGTTACTGATTTTCGGCTGGCACGACATTCTGCGGTTCACTCCGTATCGTTTGTTTCGTTTTCGCGTTCGTATCCACCATTATTTCCGAGCTCCGGTTGGACGACATGCAACCGGAAAAAGCGACCGCCAACAAACAGATCACTGCGATTTTAAACCTTCGATCCATCTTGAAATCACCATCTTATTTGCGAACCGCAGAATTTTCCAGTCGGGAAAGGCGTAAGCACTCATGTTGCGAGAAAGCAAGCGAATGAAGGATCATGATCACTAATGAAAATGTTCTGTGGGGTGCGTCTCAGCAGCCTTACCCCTTGGCCTCCCTGGTTGTGCCAATCAAGGTCCAATCGTCACCTACGATGTCCCGGCTGAGGGGCCGACCGTAACCCCGCACAACATTCGACAGGGCTATGAGGAACCAGCCGCCTGCGTCTCGGCAAAGGAACTCGCCGTTGCGAGTCGCCGTCAAATTAGCGCGATTACTTTTCCGATTCCACTAGCAAACCGACGAGCTCGTCCTTCCACAATGCCGCATTGGTGTGGCTGCCGTGACCACGCGTTTTCTCACTTAACGGAATTACCAGGGCGCGACCATGTGGAACGCGTTTTATTTCGCGCTCGAGAATTCCGAGTTCGGGTGGGTTGATCAGGTCATCCGCGGTATTGACCGCCAGCAATGGCGCACGAATTTTTTCCAGGTCCAGACCGGGATCGTAATCGCGCGACGCTTCCAGTGCGTAAAGCACATCGTTGGCATCATCGGTCTTCATGATGTCGGCGACGAACTTATCCAGAACTTCATCCGTTTTTGCGAGGGTGGACGCTTCTTTCTGTCGCAATAGCGGGTTGCTGCTCATGAACCAAAGCATTTCGGCGGCAGTGCGGAGACTCGGCGGTTGCATTTTGTATTCGCCACCACTCCATCCCGGATCAAACTGGCCAGCGGCATAAGCGCTTCCATAAAGTCGGGATGCGTTTCGCCCCAGAGCCAGGTGTGCATTCCGCCCATCGACGTTCCCATCACCAACCGCGCGTGATTCACCCCGAGCCCTTCAGTCAATAATCGATATTGCGCGTCGACCATATCGCGGTAGCCGTAGCGCGGAAATTTCGCGCGTAAACCGTCGCTTGGCTTGCTCGACTTGCCGTGACCAATTCCATCCGGCAAGACGATGAAAAATTTCGTGGCATTGAGCGGCTGACCATCGCCGAAAAGTTCGCCGGCAAACTCCGGGCGAATAAATTGCGCGCCGCTTCCAGTGGTTCCGTGCATGACTAGGACTGCGTTCGTCGTTTTCCCCTGCGCATCTTTATTAGCCTTCCCCAGCGTGCGGTAATGCAGGCGCAAGTGCGGCAGCGTTTCGCCAGTGGTGAACCTAAAATCGTGAATCGTGTAATCGCTTTCCGTCGGCGCGGGATAATCGGTCGCGCCGACAATTCGTAGCGCGGCAAGAAGAAATGCGACGGCAAAAGTGTAGCGCGTCATGGCCGTGTTTAACATCGCCTCTGCCACGTTTCCAGTCAGCTTACATGATTTGAGGTTTAGGATGAATGGTGCCGGACGGACTCTCAACGACTGCTCGAGATTCGCTAATCAATCGACGCGTGCTATACCGGTGATGTGGCGGAACGCGTCGAGAAAATCGACAAGCCGGAACCGCGTTGGCAGGCGGTGCTGGCCTTGCTCGCCGTTGGTGGAATTTATGTGGCGTTGCCAAGAGCTTTGATCGTCGGCCCGAAATGGGTGCTTCCGGTTTTCATCGGAGTTTTGGTCGCGCCCACGGTTGTCGCGCACCGCATGGGCAAACATTCCTTGAACCGCGTCCTTGGCATCATCATCAGTAGCGTCGTCACCCTGGCACTGATCGCCTCGGTCGTATCGCTTGTCGCGGCCGTGCCCTCACACAAGGAAGAGCCGGTTGCGCTCTTGTGTTCCGGGGTCGAGCTCTGGTTTACCAACGTGCTCGTCTTTGCGCTTTGGTACTGGCGGCTGGACGGCGGCGGGCCAACACTTCGCGATCAAAGGCGCGAATTCGGCAGCCGCAGTTTCGTTTTTCCGCAGATGCAGATTGAAAAAATCGAGCGTGATCGCTTTCACATCGACGGCTGGCGGCCCGGCTTCGTCGATTATCTCTTTATCGCCCTTACCCAAAGCTCGACCTTTGGTCCGACGGACGCGCCGCTGCTGGCACGCTGGGCCAAGCTTCTGACCATGGCCCAAATCTGCATCTCATTGACTATCGTCATCGTTCTCATTTCGCGCGCCATCGGTGTACTGTAGATAGTTTCTCGATCGCGGACTTCGGGTAGCGCGCGCGTCTCGCGTGCGACGCCAGTCCGGCTCGGACTTTTGGTGTCTCGCCAAAACACTCTTCAAAAAGTTCGTGAAAGCTGGTCGGTGACTTCCTCACCGCCGAATGAATCTGTCCATTGTCAGAGAAACCGCCCGTCGCGAATCACCGCTTTCGCCGTTCCGCCTGAATCTGCTTAAGCAACTCGGTTTTTGTTCGCTCCAGATCACGAAAAAAATCAACCGTGCCTTGCAACATATCGGGATATTTCTCGAATCGTTTTCGCAATTTCTTGGTAGCCGGATCGTAAAAAAAAGAAATGTCCTGGTCCAGATTCGGCACGATTAGCGCGTCGCTTAATTTTTCATAACGCGCCATGCGGTTTAAGCCCCAGCGAATGACTGATTCGAGGTTGCGCAAGGCGATGAGCGTTTTGAGGTCGAGCACTTCAATGCCGCCGGATTGGAGCAATGTAGCAACATCGCTTGCGCTGTAGTCGCTCGTGAAAGAGAACGGTTTAATTGGCGGCATCTCCCCCGCCTCGAGCGCCCGCCGAAATTCCTGCAATTGCCCCTCTTCAGTTGCGCCTTCAGTCCGTGAGTTCTCAATTCCTTCCTGCAATTGCTGCTCGAGCGAGGCCAGGATCTGATCGCGCCGTTTCGTTTCCTGTTGATGCTGCTGATAATTGTTCAGCCAAAAGGCGGCGTAAACGCCGGCGAAAACCAACACCAACTCCGCTGCCCAACGACCGAGGCGAAAGAAAAACCAACCTCGCCCAGCATTTTCGCTCATGGAGAGTACTCACCCATTTTCATCGCAATTCGGCAAACGCGAAGATTGCGTGGCAGGGGCGCGCGATCGACTTCCAGTTAAAACCCTAAATGCAACCGCTCCGATTTGTCGCGCTCCTAACCGGAGTTACATTGCCACGGCGTGTACAAGTTTGCCTGCATAGCGGTTTTCATCATGTTCTCGGTCCCGGCCAGCCGCGCTCAGCAGTCGGTCGCACCGGACACCGGGCATCTGGATTTCAAACAATTTGGCCTGCTCGCGATTCAGGATAATGGCCGTCGCAAACCGATCGATACTTTCGCGAGACAGACACTGATACAGCTGACCGGGCGCTCGACTTATACGGACAAAGCCGGGCGCCATTGGACGCCGAATGATTTCCTTCTCTCAACCGTGCTGGAAACGCGCGATTGGAAAGAGGAGCCGATGGTGCTGGTCTCTTTCGGCAAGCTAAAAGAGGAGCTTGGCCTAGAAAAAACACAGCGCCGGTTTTCTTTTGCGCAATTGAGCGGGGCAGCCGCATTGCCGCAGATCGCGAACGAAGCGCGCGAGCGGAAGCGGGCCGAGAAATCGCTCGACCGAGTGCAACAGGAAGCTTTGAGCGTGAGCGATCGGCTGGCGCTTTTCGCACGGGTAATGGACGGTAGCGCGTTACTAATCGTGCCCTCGCCAAAAAACGAAACGGATCCATGGGTGCCGCCTGTCCCGTTGGCCGCGGTTTCTTACTATAACGAATCGCAATGGGAGGCAGTGGAACCGCCATTGCAAGAGATGATGGCCGCCTACCATGATGCCGATTCATTCAAGTTCAATCGCTCCGCCAATCAACTGCGGGAAAAACTGCGGGTGCTTGCGCCATCGATCTATCCAACAGAATCGAGTCTGCGGTTAGAATATTTCTATAACCATTTTGAAGGATTTTATCGGGGCATTTGGCTTTACGGAATCGCGTTCCTTACGTTGCTGATCTCGCATCTGCGCAAGCGGAGACGTGTTTTGGGCAATCTTGGCGTCGCCATTGCACTCGTAGCCCTGGCCTTTCACGGCACTGGTATTGTGTTGCGCTGCCTGATCGCCGGTCGCCCACCGGTAACGAACATGTATGAATCGATCATCTGGGTCTCCTTTGCGGCTTCGTTTTTCGGGATGATCTTTTTTGCGCGATATCGCACACCGATTTATTTGTTGGCATCCTTGCCAGCCACGCTGGTCGCACTTCTGCTCGTTCATCAAATGCCAATTGCGATGCCGGCGAGCATCGATCCCCTGGTTCCTGTTTTGCGCGATAACTTCTGGCTAACGATTCACGTACTGACAATCACGCTTAGTTATGCGGCCTTTCTCCTGGCCTGCGCTTTCGGTCACATTTTACTTTTCCGATACGCGCGCAACCCGCGCGGTGCGCGGGCAGATGCGCCAATGCATTTCTGGCTTTATCGCGTGCTGCAACTTGGCGTTCTCCTCCTTGCCGCCGGCACCATTCTCGGCGGGGTGTGGGCGAATTATTCCTGGGGAAGGTTTTGGGGTTGGGACCCGAAAGAAACCTGGGCCCTGATCGCGCTGCTCTGTTACATCACCACTTTGCACGGACGGCTCGCCGGTTGGTGGACCGAGTTCGGTCTCGTCGTCGCGAGCGTGGTTTGTTTTCTCGCAGTCTTAATGGCGTGGTACGGCGTCAACTTCGTCCTTGGAAAAGGATTGCACAGTTACGGCTTCGGCATCGGCGGCGAAACCTACGTTGGAACTTTCGTCATCGCTGATCTGCTGTTTGTCGCATTCGCGACCTGGCGTTATCGCTCAAGCAAACGCAGCCCGATCACGCGAGAGGAACCTGTAGCGGCAGCCGTGTCGGCTGCAGATTGAAAAGAATCAAGCTTAGGGCGAGCGGGCCCCGGCGTCAAAACGAGATCGACCGCGTAAGGGAGAGTCGCTACACCCGCACAGCGTATTTGTCCGGAACGAATGCGCGACCGGCCCGCGCGGCATAAACCTGTGTGAACTCGGCGCCGAAAAGCAAGATTTGCGATGAATAGTAAATCCAAAGGAGGAGGGTGATTAACGAGCTCGCCGCTCCATAGGCCGACGCCGCCGTTCCGCTCCCGAGATAAAGGCCAAGAGCCCATTTCCCGATGGCAAAGAATATCGCGGTCATGACCGCGCCGATCCAGACGTCGCGCCATTGAATTTTCACGTCGGGCAAATATTTGAAGATAAGAGCGAAGAGCAGAACGACGACGGCAAGATCAAAGATTGAATAAACGCCGAGCGCGATGACGATGCCGCCGGGAAAGATTGTTTGGATGTAGTGGCTAAAACTTTTGAGCAAACTTTCGAACACGAGGGATACCAGTAGCAAAAAACAAACACCAGCTACCATCGCGAAGGAGAGAAAACGCGACCGTATAAAGCCCGCGAGTCCAGCGCCGGGTTTTGCTTTTACGCCCCAAATGATGTTGAGCGCATTTTGCAACTGGCCGAAGACGCCGCTGGCGCCGAAAAGAGCCAGCAAAATTCCAATAATTGTGGCCAGCATCCCTTTGTTCGGTTGCGACGCTGTTTGCGCGATATTCGCCACCACTTCCATTGCGCTCTGATCCAGAAAGTAACTCATTTGTTCCGTCACCCTTCTCCAAGCCCCGGCTGGGTCGTTGTGGAAAATGAAGCCAACGATCGCCAGTAACAGGAGAATGAGTGGGGCGAGCGAGAAGACAGTATAGTAGGCGAGCGCGGCGCCCAGCTGCGGTGCTTGGTCCTCGAGCCATTCCGAAAAAGTTTGTTTTAGCAGGGTAAATGAATTGGCGACAAATGATGCAC
>QHPM01000369.1 GCA_003219095.1 Verrucomicrobiota bacterium | reverse complement strand
GGAACTCGATCACCCGGCTAAACCATTCGTCGTCATCATGGGCGGGGCGAAAGTGTCGGATAAAATCGGGGTGCTGAAGGCGCTGACGGAAAAGGCCGACACGATTTTGATTGGCGGCGCAATGGCGAACACGTTTTTCAAGGCGCAGGGGATTCCAATTGGCGCCAGCCGAGTGGAAGCGGACAAAGTTGATTTGGCCAATGAATTACTGGCCCTCGCAAAAAAGCGCGACGTGAAGCTGGTGTTACCTGTCGACGCCATTATTGCGCAGGAAGTTCGCGCCGGCGCGCCCAGCCGGGAATCGGGCCATCTGACGCCCGGTCACGGAATTCCCGATGGCTGGCAAAATCTCGATGCTGGGCCGGAAACGATCGCGCTCTTCGAAGGCGAAATTGCGATCGCAAAAACAGTTTTATGGAACGGGCCGCTCGGCGTTTTTGAAATTCCCGATTTCGCCAAGGGCACTTTCGCGATCGGGCACGCGCTGGCGCGATCGAACGCGACGACAATTATCGGCGGTGGCGATTCGGTGACCGCGGTCAAGCAAGCCGGCGTGGCCGATAAAATGACGTTCATTTCTACCGGCGGCGGCGCGACCCTCGAATTATTGGAGGGAAAGGAATTGCCGGGGGTGGCGGCGCTGACGGACAAGCAATAAACCACGTCTTCCCGAGCGACAGTCGAGGGATCCCGAGGAAGTTACCTTAAAGCTTACGCAACGGGATCCCTCGACTGCGCTCAGGATGACGGTAACAATTTATGAGAAAAAAAATCGTCGCTGCGAACTGGAAGATGAACATGCTACAGGCTGAGGCGGCCGAGTTCGTCAAAGATTTGTTGCTCGAAATTGGTGATATGTCGGCGGTCGAGGTGGTGATCGTGCCGCCGTTTACTGCGATCGCCAAAGTGGTCGAATCGCTGGGCAAAGCGCAGAACATCAAAGTTGGCGCGCAGAACATGTATTGGGAACATAGCGGAGCGTTTACCGGCGAAATTTCCGCGGCCATGTTGCGCGATCTTTTCGTTCGCTATGTCGTGCTGGGCCACAGTGAACGACGCCAGATTTTCCGCGAGACCGACGAAATTGTGAACCGTAAAGTGCGCGCTGCGGTGGAAGCGACGTTGCGACCGATTGTTTGTGTGGGTGAAACGCTGGAACAGCGCGAGCGAGGCAGCGTGGAAAAAATTCTTTCGCTGCAATTACACGGCAGTCTCGCCGGGCTGAGCAGCAAAGATCTCCACGAAACCGTCATCGCCTACGAGCCGGTCTGGGCCATCGGCACTGGCCGTAACGCCACGCCCGAGCAGGCGCAGGAAGCACACGCATTTATTCGCGAGATCCTTACTGAGTTATCCGATGCGGGCACGGCTGAGCGTATTCGCATCCAGTATGGCGGTAGCGTAAAACCGGAAAATGCGGGCGCCTTGATGTCGCAACCGGATATTGATGGGGCGCTCGTCGGCGGCGCCAGTCTCGATCCCCGGAGCTTCGCCCAAATTGTACAGGCTGCCGCTGAAGAGTAACCGAGCTATTGCGGATAGATCTCGAGTAGGGCGAGTCCGGTAGGCATTGCCCCAACTCCCCGGACAATGGCAGTGTAATTCCCGCGGCGCAAGCCCACTCGCCTGAATTTGAGCTTTCTTCGGGCTGGATTGCCAATTGTCGTTCGAATCGATCAGCGTCCCCTGTGCATTCCGCAATTCCAAGGTTGGATCATTCAGCGCATTTGCCACCCCAAATTGAGTAAGCGTTGGCCCCAACGCACGCACAATAATGGTTTTTTGGCCCGTAAGAATTATCCCGCCGATCATGAGATTGTTTCCGGTGCCGACGCCACTTCGGGTCGAAAGATTCGCTAGAAGCGAGCCCGGTCCGCTATCCTGATCGTAGACTTCTACTAAAGCGACTCCGCTGGTTCCCCCAACTCCTTGAACGATGGCGGTGTATCTGCCGGGCGCCAGCGTAGTGAGGATGGCAGATTCCTGGGAAGCGGCGGGCGCGCGTCCGGTGTCGGTAATGTCCTGTTTGTT
This sequence comes from Verrucomicrobiota bacterium, assembly GCA_003219095.1. Taxonomy (GTDB): domain Bacteria; phylum Verrucomicrobiota; class Verrucomicrobiia; order Chthoniobacterales; family UBA10450; genus AV69. Next base: position 763 of record QHPM01000369.1, on the reverse strand, counting down.
CGCGGCAGTAGTCCAGTTGTCATTGCTGAAGAGCAAGACGCCGTTCATGTCTCGCAATTCAAGTGTTGGATCCATCAGCGCGTTTGTAACACCAAAGGGAATAAGCGATGGGCCGATCGCACGAACCAGAATCCGCTTCGAAGCACTACCCTGAATGATAAATCCGCCGATGAGAACGTTGTCGCCGGAGCCCACTTGTGCGCGTGTCGAGATGTTAGCGAGGCGAGGCGGACTGGCGGTCACCGTTACAGTAAAGGTCTGGCTCACGATCGCACCATCGAGATCAGTCGCTTTGGCGGTGATGTGGGCTGTGCCAGGTTGCAGTCCAGTGACGAGAAGATTTTTCCCGCTGGTTGCCGCGGTTGCGACTGCCAGGTTGTCGCTGGTTGCGGTAAAGGTAAGTGGCGGGATAAGCGTGATCGAATTAATTGAAACTAAATTCGCGACTTTGATCGGGTTGGGCGCCGTATAGTTGCGCAATGGCAAGGACTCAAAAGGCGAACCGAAGTTAAAAATCGGCACCGCTGCGATCGCATTCACGGCTGTCATTCCATCGCCCGTGACGTGACCAAAAACGGTAAAGCCGCCGTTTTGCGTGTCGAGATTGGCCGGCGGACCTCCATTGTTCGCGAGATTGACGAACCACTGGCTGGTGGCGCTGTTCGGGTCACCGTCGATTTTTGCCATCGCCACAGTGCCTTTTTTGTTCGAGATGCCCGGCTCGTTTTGAATCGGCGGAAAAGTCACGACCCGCGTCGGCCGA
>QHPM01000075.1 GCA_003219095.1 Verrucomicrobiota bacterium | reverse complement strand
TTCGACGTTTGAGCTTGTTCCCCAACTCGACGTCGACACCGGCGCGGGCGTAGGCCTTCCGTCCTTTTGAATGCGCGATTTTCACAGATCGTCGTCAATTTCCAGAGCGACAATTTGCCGGCCTAATGAGGAAATCCGAATGACGAATGACGAATGAAACCCGAATGACGAAGTCCGAAACAGCGCGTGAAGCGAGCAAGATTCCTTCGTCATGCGTCATTCCCGTCATTTCAACTCCGCAAACAAGGTGGGCTGGCCCGATTCTTCCGCCAAAGCACGCGCACGTTGTTCCCGCTTTTCCATGATGAATTTATCCAGCGCAGGATCGACGGGCAGGGGATAATTCCCGTTAAAACAAGCGAGGCAGAAAGAATTGGCGGGCCGGCCCGTGGCCTTGACCATTCCTTCGACGTCGAGATAGCCAAGGCTATCGACATTGAGATACTCGCAGATTTTTTCCATCGACATCTGGTTAGCGATCAGCTTTTCCGGATCGGGGAAATCGATTCCATAATGACAGGCGAAACGATGCGGCGGACAACTCACCCGCAGGTGCACCTCTTTCGCGCCCGCTTCTCGCAGGTTGACGATGCGCGCCCGTGCCGTGGTCCCGCGCACAATCGAATCGTCCACCACCACCACTCGTTTTCCTTCCACCATTTCCTTGATCAGGTTTAATTTCACCCGCACATCGAAATCGCGAATGAGCTGGCTCGGCTGCAAAAACGTCCGGCCAATGTAGTGATTGCGGACAAAGGCATGCTGATACGGAATCTTCAATTCCTCGGCAAAGCCGAGTGCGGCATAGTTTCCTGAGTCGGGGACCGGGACCACGATATCCGCCTCCACCGGGAATCTTCGCGCTAGCTCGCGGCCCATCTCGGTGCGGACTTTGCCGACATTCATCCCGCCGATGATGCTGTCGGGTCGCGCAAAATAAACGTATTCGAACATGCAGAAGGCCGGCTGTTCGTCGCGAAATGGTCGCTCCGAGCGAAAGCCGTGTTCGTTAATAATCAACACTTCGCCCGGCTCGATTTCGCGAACAAATTCAGCGTGAATGAGGTCGAGGGCGCAGGTTTCTGAAGCGAGAATATAGGCGCCATCGAGTTTTCCGAGAACGAGCGGACGCCAGCCAAAAGGATCGCGGACCGCAATCAACTCCTGTTCGCTCATGATTAGAAGCGAGAACGCGCCTTCGATCCGGCGCAAAGCACTCAGAACGCTGCTGCCATTATCGGCCGGGCGCGCCAGCAAATGCAGAATGATTTCGCTGTCGGCGGTGGTTTGGAAAATGGAACCTTTGCTTTCCAGTTCGTCGCGCAGCAGATCGGCATTGATTAAGTTTCCATTGTGCGCAATCGCCATTTGCCCGCGCACGCAATCGACCACGAAAGGTTGCGCGTTTTTTAGCGTGCTCGTCCCGGTGGTGGAATAACGGGTATGACCGACCGCGCGCGTCCCTTTAAGCTTTTCCAGCTCCTCCTGCCCGAAAACTTGCGAGACCAGTCCCATGCCCTTGTGCTGGACAAAGGTCTGGTCGGCGCCGTTACTCGTCACAATCCCGGCGCTTTCCTGCCCGCGATGCTGCAACGCGAACAGACCGTAATAGGTCAGCACCGCCGCATTTGGATGACCGAACACGCCGAAGAGTCCGCACTCGTGTTGCGGGAACGCTTCGTGATCCGACGCTTCTCCGGGGATTGCAGGGGGCATGACGCTAGAACATCGTCGACTTTCGAATCACCTTCAATGCCACAAAGTTGTCATCCCCAACCGCGAAGACGGGGAGGGACCTCGCCCATGGTCGGATGCCAGCGAGAAAGCAAAAGTCCTCATAGGATAGGCGACCCGGAACGAGGGCGAAAGCGCATATCACAAGCTCGGGATCGGCTCGGAATCGCTCTCCACCGCCCGCCGGATCGCATTCCACCAAAGATCGTGCAACTCCGCGACCGGCCAGCTGAACTTCTCACCGTTCACGGAAATGCGAAGGTCCTCTGCCATCACGTTACCGATCTGCGCGTGGGGAATATTTTTTGATTCCAGTTCCGTCAAGATTCGCTTCGTATTTCTTGGATCGCAGGAAATAATGATGCGCGATTGCGCTTCATTGAAGAGCACTGTAGTCGCGTCTCTGTGAGACGCGCGCGCGTCGCCCGCAGCGCGAGGGCTACAGTGTATCTCCGCGCCAAACGGCCCGTCGGGATTGAAACAGCATTCCGCCAGCGCCACCGCCAGCCCGCCTTCGCTGCAATCATGCGCGCTCCTAACGAGACCTAGGCGAATCAAATCGCGCACTGCGCTTTGCACCGCCATCTCAAGCTCAAGCTCGAGTTTCGGGACCGGCCCGACCTTTTTCCCGAAGCAAACCTTTAAAAATCGCGACCCACCCAAACTGTAGCCGGGATCGGTGATCCCGGTGCCGGCATCGCCGATGTCGGCTACAGGTCCAATCAAGATAATGACGTCGCCCTGATTTTTAAACCATTGCGTACCACTCCGGCCGGACTCTCATTATATAGAGAGACGTTGCCCCCAACGACTGGTGTCCCGAGCGTGCGACACGCCTCCGCGACTCCTTCTACTGCCTCGCGCAGTTGCCAGAAGTTTTCCGGCTTATAGGGATTACCAAAGTTCAAATTGTCAGTCACTGCGAGCGGACGCGCACCGGAGCAGGTAAGATTTCGGGCCGCTTCCGCCACCGCAATCCGCCCTCCCTCGCGTGGATCGAGCGCGCAATAGAGCGAGTTGCAGTCGGTCGTCGCTGCCAGGATTTTATTCGCCTCTCTAATATAGAAGACGGCGGCGTCCGATCCCGGCTTTACCACCGTGCCGGTTCGGACAGTGTGATCGTATTGGCGATAAACCCAATTCTTCGATGCAATCGTCGGATCCGCCAGCAGTTGCTTTAAGGATTTAACGGCAGATAACGCGGATGGCGCCGATATTTTCTTAAGGAAATCCCCGTCATCCCCATTATCCGCGCTCGGCTTGCTTGCTTCGCGTGAATATAGCGGCGCTTCTTCGGCCAACGGCTTCGCCGGAATTTCTGCTGCTACACTGCCGTTGTTGCGCACGCGCATCATCCCGTCACTGGTCACCCGTCCGATTTCGGCGCACGGCACGTCCCATTTCGCGAAAATTTCGCGCACGATATTTTCCTTACCCCGCTTCGCAATGATCAACATCCGTTCCTGTGATTCGCTCAGCAGAATTTCGTACGGCGTCATTCCCAGCTCGCGCTTCGGAACTTTCGCCAGATCGATTTCCACGCCGCTGCCACCGCGGCTCGCGGTTTCGCAGGTCGAACAGGTCAATCCCGCCGCGCCCATGTCTTGAATTCCGGCAACGGCATCGGTCGCGAGCAATTCCAAACACGCTTCCAATAAAAGTTTTTCCTTGAACGGATCGCCTACCTGCACCGCCGGCCGATCTTCGCGTGATTCCTCCGTCAGTTCCCGCGAGGCAAATGATGCGCCGGCCAAACCATCGCGCCCCGTCTCCGCGCCCACGTAAAAGACCGGGTTGCCGATCCCGCGGGCCGCGCCACGAGCCAATTGTTCGTGTCGCAAAACGCCGAGACAAAAAACGTTCACCAGCGGATTTCCTTCAAAGCTTTCGTCGAAATAAATTTCGCCGCCGACAGTCGGGACGCCGATGCAGTTGCCATAGTGCGCAATTCCTGAGACGACGCCGGTGAAGAGCCGCCGGTTGGCGGCGATTTGCGGTTTGACAGGCGTGTCGCCTGCCTTGCCGCCGACACGGGGGCCGCTACAGTTTTCTGTTATAGGCCCGAAGCGCAGCGAGTTCAGGCAAAATTCCGGGCGGGCGCCCATCGTGAAAATATCGCGAATGATTCCGCCAACTCCGGTGGCGGCGCCTTGAAAGGGCTCGATTGCGCTCGGATGATTGTGCGATTCGATCTTGAATGCGATCGCCCAGCCATCACCGATATCCACCACACCGGCATTTTCTTCGCCCGCCTTCACCAGAACGTTCGGTCCGGTGGTGGGAAATTTCTTTAATTCGCGCCGGGAATTCTTGTAGGAGCAATGCTCGCTCCACATCACCGAGAAAATTCCTAGCTCGGTGAAATTGGGTTCGCGTCCAAGGATTTTCTTGATGCGGATAAATTCCTCCGCCGTCAGGCCATGTCTGGCCACAACTTCCGGGGTGACCTCGGGATCGAGAGCGGCGTTCGGCATCGAAGCATGAAGATTAGCGAAACTGCGCGCGCGCTCAAATTGTCGAGCGCCTTGGTTTAATTGCAGGGCGTCCGTCGCTCGGCGGATGCCAATCCACCGAATTGCCCACAATATTTGTAGCCGCGGTCGTTGGCCGCGGCTTGGGAGCTACCAGATGTTGAGTGCGCTGATTTCTATAGCACCCAGATAGAGCGGCTCAGTGGAATCGTCGCCTAGATAAGTCCAATTTAGATCGAATAGCGGATTGCCGATGCTGGTCTAAGAATGAAAGGCCGATCTCAGCAAGACCGGCTTGTGCCTGGGCCGTTGAGGTCGAGGCAAAATCCAACAACAAATCAGGGAAGGGATTATGAATAAAAGCATCATCACAGTCGCTTGTGCGCTGATTGCGCCAGTGGCGTTCGCGCAAACAAGCACGACTACAACTGAACGAACAACGACAGCTCCGGTCGCGACGACAACGACCGAATCGACCACGTATGAAACCGGGACAGTGAGCACCTACACCCCCGGCAAAACCATCGTGGTGAAGAGTGAGCGTGAAGGTCCGGTGAGCTTCGCTCTCGGAACGGCGGCACGCGTCGTGAACGGCGCGGGCAAAATCGTAACCGCTCCGCTACGGCCCGGCCAGAAGGTGCGGGTATATTATACTGGCACTGGCGACACCCGCGTGGTTGAGCATGTTCAAGTCGAAGACTAACATCGATATAGTCGATTAATTCAAAGCCGCAGGGTTCCCTGTGAACCCTGCGGCTTTTTTGCAGCGTCGCGTAAGGTGGATCGAGCAGTCGTGCCCGTCCGACTCGGACCTCGATGTTTGATTAGTCGGCGGAGCCGCATATTTGAATAGCATCGCCCGCGGAGCGGCGGATCCACCTCCCTGTCAATCGGACATATCCCTCGACGCAATCGCATTTCTCCTCGAAGACAGCCGATCTTTTGCTAATAGGAATCGGGAATGGATTTGTCGACCGTTGCCAACGTCGCCACCGCGCTCACCGTGATCACAGGGGTCGGTTTCGGTCTGGTGGAGGCGCAGCGATCGCGACGTGCGCGGCAGGAACGTGCGGCCTATGCTGCGGTCCAGGCGCTTTTATCCCAAGCGTGGATGAAATCGATGATCGTCGTGCACAGTATTCCGGATGGTTCCAGCGCTTCGGCGATCGAAGCCAGCGCCGATGTGCTAAACGCTGCGCACTCGGTTGGGGTAATTCTGGAAGGACTTGGCTACTCCGTTTATGCGCGCATCGTTCCATTACGGGTGGTAGCCGATCTGGTTGGCGGCACCGTTCGTCTCGCCTGGCGCAAATTAGAACCCTACGTCGAGGAAGAACGCTGGCGCAGCGGCTCGCAGAAGACTTTTGAGTGGTTCCAATGGCTCGCCATTCAACTGGAACGACATTCACCTGGAAAAACAAACCTGCAGGTTGGCGCGCAGAAGGCGTATCGAGATTGGAAGCCGTAGCTGAGGGAAGCGCGCTGTCGCGTCGCAAGAAAAAGTTGTAGCCAGGATCGCTGATCCCGGTGCACCCACGTTTGCGTTTCAGCCGCAAATCAAGGAACATCCCAGGTGGCATTTGACCTGAAGGAAATCATCGCGGCGCGGCTGGGCGAGAATTACGATCTGCATCACCGTCACATCAATCGCACCTTGGTCGCGGCCCAGCGCGTCATTGGTTTCGACAAGGTCTATGCCCGGGCTGAAGGCGCTTATCTCTACGACATGGATAACAACGCCTACCTCGATTTCCTCAGCGGCTATTCCGTTTTCAATATTGGCCGCAACCATCCGGTAGTGAAAAAAGCAATCCGCGATGTTCTCGATCTCGATTTGCCAAACATGGTGCAGATGGATTGCTCCCTCCTGAGCGGGCTCCTGGCCGAGGCCATCACCAAACGCACGCCGCCTCATCTCGATGCCGTTTTCTTCTGTAACTCCGGCACCGAAGCGATGGAAGGCGCGCTAAAATTCGCCCGCGCCGCCACCGGAAAGAAACGCGTCATCTCGCTTGAAAGCGCCTTTCACGGACTCAGCATTGGATCGCTGTCGTTGATGGGCTGCGAGAGCTTCACCGAAGGTTTCGGTCCGCTCATGGATCAATGGGACACCCGCGTTGCACTGGATGACATCGCTTCGCTCGAGCGCGAGCTGGCCAAAGGTGATGTTGCCGCTTTCGTCATCGAACCGGTGCAGGGCAAAGGGTGCAAATCGCCCACGACAGATTTCTTCCCGCGCGCGCAGGAGCTCTGCCGCAAATACGGCACACTTCTCGTTAGCGACGAAGTCCAGTGCGGTCTCGGAAGAACTGGCAAGATGTTCGGGTTCCAGCATTGGAAGCTCGAACCGGACATCATCACCCTGGCCAAAACCTTGAGCGGCGGTTACGTCCCCTGCGGGGCAATCGTTAGCCGGCGTGACATTTATCAGAAGACATTTAGTCGGATGGACCGTTGTGTAGTTCACTCCACTACGTTTGGCCGGAATAATCTCGCCATGGCCTGCGGCCTGGCTGCGCTCGAGGTAATCGATCGGGAAAATCTGGTGGAGCGCGCTGCGGAAATGGGCGCGCAATTGATGGAACGGATCGATGCTTTGCGCGCGAAACACAGTTTTATCAAGGAGGTCCGGGGCAAAGGATTGATCATCGCAATCGAGTTTCACGAGCCGAGCGAGTTCAAGCT
>QHPM01000074.1 GCA_003219095.1 Verrucomicrobiota bacterium | reverse complement strand
TCGGATTTTCCTTTCGTCGCTTTCAAGCGGTGGATCAAGATTCTCGGCAATCCAATTATGGCGTTGATTGTCTTGACCGAGCCGGATTTTAAAGAAGGCCTGCTTAGGCTGATGAAAAGAATCGGCTTCGTTTTCCTTCCACTTTCAATTTGTTTTATTAAATACTTTCCTGAGATAGGCCGTAAATACGACGAGTTCACTGGCTTACCCCTTAACTCTGGCGCAGCCGGTGGCAAAAACATGCTCGGCTGTGCATGTATGCTCCTCGGTTTTTTCTTCTGCTGGCGCCTACTTCAAGTCTGGAAGTCTGAGCGGGGCCGCGCTCGACGCAACGAGCTTATTCTAACTGCGGGCTTGTTGCTGATGATTCTTTACTTGTTCAAGCTGGCCCATAGTGCCACTTCGATGGTTTGTTTGGCGGTTGGCGGGATGGTTGTAGTTGCTCTTGGCATGCGATCAATTAACAAACGATACATAGGTATTTACCTGATTGCTGTCATCATTTCACTGGCCATAGCACAGTTCACCTTTAGCATTTCCACTTACCTGCTGGAAATTTTACAGAGGGATGCTACGCTAACCACGAGAACTGAAGTCTGGGCCGATCTTCTCAAGATGAAGATCAATCCGGTCGTCGGAGTAGGGTTCGAGAGTTTTTGGCTCGGTGATCGGTTGACTCAGATGCATGTGGGCCGTTCATGGCAGCCTAACGAGGCGCATAATGGTTATCTCGAGACCTATATAAATCTCGGATTTGTTGGCCTGTTTATGTTAGGAGGGCTGCTCATCGCGACCTTCCGCAAAATACGGGTGCAGCTCCTGGATGACTTTGAGTGGGGCCGCTTCCGACTGGGCCTGTTTCTCATCATAGTACTGTACAACCTCACCGAGGTCTCGTTCCGTGGGCCGCATCCGCTCTGGGTAATGTTTTACATAATCGCTTTTGATTATATGAACCCTAGGCAAGGCGAAGCAGGGATCGGCGAGACCACGGAAGGGGAGGAAGAGGAAGAATTAGCCTACGTTTAAACAGAGGATTCCGCGTAGCAGAACGTTGAATTTACCCGGGCAGGCCGAGCGAGTGGCACGGGCTCTGCTTATTGAAATGACCAGAGCAGAGCGCGCACAATTCCAATCTTTGCCGATATGGTATTTATCCGCTAGCCACCCCTGAACATGGATTTCAGACACAACCATTTTACGATAGTTCTCGGCGCTTTTCTAACGTCCTTGTATGTATTTTCAGCGCGCGTTGATGCGGCGACAACAATCAATGCAAGGAGTCCGTCTTTCGCAGATGTTGCTACAGCTGTAACCACGGCTCAGGATGGCGACACGGTCAGCGTGCCAGCAGGGAGCGCAACATGGACGACCGCGCTTACAATCAGCAAGGGCATTACGCTCCAAGGTGCCACGCGGATCACGACGAATACCAGCGCTCACCCGCCCACATATGGGATTTCCCCAGATTCAGCTTCCACGGTAATCACGACTAACGTAACCGTGATCACAGCTCATGTTCCTTCTGGAAAGATTTTTCGGGTCTCGGGCTTCACCTTTCGACAAAACGGGACGCCGGGTAGTGGCCAGACAATCACAATCAATGGAAGCGGGACGACTTACGCCGATGTTTCGCGAATTCGAACTGACAACTGCTATTTCGCAAGCCTCCGTAATACCTGCAATATCTTCGTCACCGGCTGGGCGTATGGCGTCGTAGACCATTGCATCTTCGATGTCATCGGCAACGGCGGCGCCAGTGTTCGGGTGTTCCATGACTCATGGAATCGCTCGCAGCATGGCTGGGGTTCTTGGGCAGATGATCCTTATTGGGGTAGTGACAGGTTCATATTCATCGAAGACTGCGTCATGAACAATCTCACGTCGGCAGTTGAGCGAGGAAGTATCGATAGCAAGCAGGGTGGCCGATATGTTGCACGCCATAACTGGTTTCATGGGTGCAATCTCAATCCGCATGGTACAGAAGAGAGCGGCGGAGTTGCTGAGCGAGGCGTAAAACAGACAGAGGTCTACCAGAATTACTTTAGCCCCTCTACTTCTAACCCGCATCCCGGATCTGGGCAGCAACGCGGCGGCACAATTCTCCTGCACGATAACCAATATGTAGGTTATGGAGGCGCTACTGCACTGACGCTATACAGGCGGTATCAGTTCGATCTCGGAAATAGCGGTTCGAAGAATACGCCGACGCAGTTTGCGTGGTGCGGTGGAAGCGGTTTTAGCCCATGGGACTGCAATGCAACCGAGCTCGACCAAAGCCACGTGGATGGGCATCCACCCTATGTTTTCAACTCCGGCAAACATACCGGTGCGAACGGTTACCTCGGAATAGTGGACACGTCGAAGAATTGGATACCGGGGCAGTGGAAAGGTTTCTCTGTTCAAAATACGAATCCTTCGTCGGTCTACTTTAATGGGTTCAACCGCATTTACGATAATACCGCAACCGAGTTGATCATTCATGGCAGCCCGCCGCTCGGTCCCGATTGTCGATGGAATGCTGGTGATAGTTACAGAATCGGCAAATGCATTCGTGCGATTGATCAGGGCGGCAGCGGGAAAAGCGATCCGCTCCAAAACAATCAGCTTACGAATCCTCCCTATCCGAAATGGTTGAATCAGGGCCGGGAACCGGCTTATTCGTGGAACAACACACTCGACGGGCGGGCTATCAATTTTCAGAACGACCCGGGTAACCCTTTGGACGTGCTTTCCGCAGGAATAGATTACATTAACGGCATTCCTAAGCCCGGCTACACTCCCTACACTTATCCACACCCGTTAACCGGTCCGTTGCCCCCGACAAACCTCACGGTTACGCAATAGCGTTTACTGTCGCAGTTTGCTGGTGAGTTTGCCTTGCGGCGGCAAAATCCGAGCGGGTGCGAAAGCGAAAATTTGCCAGCGATACTTCGTACAATGACGCAGGTACATTTCAGTCAATGGCCTTTTACGCCTCCACAGCTGTTGCTTTAGGCCTGACGTTATTGGGGATTCAAAACGTGGCTCACGCTGCAACGATCAGCGCCAGAAGCCCATCGTTCACAGATGTTAGTTCCGCGATCGCGTCCGCGCGTGAAGGCGATACCGTTTTGGTCCCTTCTGGGACGGCGACTTGGACATCGACCGTTGATGTTAGGCGCGGGATTACGCTGCAGGGCGCTGGTGTAGATAAGACAATAGTGATTGACGATGTTCTACGACGAAACCAATTCGCAAAGGCAGCTCTCAAAGAAGAGCCTTCACCTGCAATACAGTTTGCGGTGCTCCGGGGTCCAGGGCCATTCATTGGCCGTCGCGGTTTCACGGGACCAGGGGGAATTCGACCTAACTCCGGTGGCGCGATATTTCGAATTTCACTGAAGCCTGATCAAACCTTTCGATTGACAGGATTTACTTTCAGACAGGGGTCGGTGACCGCGTCAGCTAACTACTCAATTAATATCAATGGCAAATGCCCGTCAGTGAGGGTGGATCATTGCTTTTTCGACCAGCTTTACTGTGGCGCTAATATCTTTTTTAACGGATGGCATTATGGTGTCGTTGATCATTGTCGGTTTGACATACGCCCAAAGGGAGGCGGAGCCAGCGTACGTGTTTACCATACGACTTGGGGTGACCAACCTAGTGGCTGGGGCTCATGGGCGGAGGCTCCGTATTTTGGGAGCGAGAAGTTCGTTTTCGTCGAAGATAATGTAGTTAACAATCTCGGGCGTGCGCCCGAGCGTGGGAATATCGACGGCCAGCACGGAGGCAGATTTGTTGTTCGCCATAATACCTTCAACAATTGCAACATTTTTTACCATGGCAGTGATAATGGTACTGGGGGACCTCAGTATAATCGGGGTACTCGAGCAGTAGAAATCTACAACAACACGTTTAACTCCACGCACAAGATATCGGCTGGGCAAGATAGAGGCGGACCGTTGATCTGGCACGACAATACCTATACGGGCGATTACGGCGGCGGAATGGTCCTGGCGATCTATCGACTATCCGAATACGAGACAAAAGGTTTTTTCGGTGCCGATGGCACCAGCCCGTGGGATTGCAACGCTACCGAGCCAGATGGGACACATGTCGAGGGCCACATGCCCTATACCTATGCGACCGGAACTCACATTGGGCAAAATGATTATAAGGGGATCGTCGTCAGTGAAAATCCGTGGAAACCAAACCAATGGGTCGGCTATTCGGTCACAAACACAAACCGCACATCGCCCTACTTCCATGGCTGTAACAGGATTTTGTCGAACACTAGCAACACTTTAACGTTCGCCTGTCCCACAACAAGCCTCAAACCGAAAGGCCTGTTTAATACCGGAGACACGTTTGCAATTCACAAGGTGTTGATTGTCATTGACCAACCTGGCAGGGGCAAAGGGGACCTGATTGTAGGAGACCCGGCAGGATCAACCAACATTCCCAAAACAGGCTGGCCGCGCTGGCCACACCAGGTGATCGAGCCATGCTACTCTTGGAACAATAAGCTAAATGGCGCCAATTTAGATTTTGGTAACAGGTCGGACCCCAGCAGTCTTCTCGTAGAAGGCGTCGATTACTACAACAGTACGCCAATGCCAGGATATAAACCATACATTTATCCACACCCTCTACTGAGCGGGGGTTCAAAGGAATAGCTTAAAAGGTCCCAGGCGGATGTGTGGTAACTCAAACCTCTGATGACAGACGTTCCAACGATCCCCCAAGATTTTCTTTCACCGCATGACCGTATTCTGGTCACCGGGTCGAACGGCTTTATTGGTTCCAGGGTGGTTGAAACCCTAGTCCGATACGGTTTTAGAAACCTTGGTTGTTTCGTTCGGCCTTCCAGCAACATTGACCGACTGAAGGAGCTAATCAACCGCGCCCCTGCCGAAGCGAATATCGAGCTCGTTACTGGAGATCTCCTCTCTCGCGATGACTGCCAAAAGGCAGCAACAAAAACAACCA
>QHPM01000073.1 GCA_003219095.1 Verrucomicrobiota bacterium | reverse complement strand
AAGCGCGTTGCAAAAGAGCATTCCCACCCACCAGTACCACCAATACGGCCCGAGAACGCGGTTCCAGAAGGCGAAGCGCTCATATTGATTGCCGCTGTACCACGCCATAAAAAATTCCATGAGGTAGGCGTAGGAAACGATCGATCCCGTCAACAAAATGATCTTGGCCATTTTGTCGATGTGCTGGAGCGTAATGATGTCGTGCAATTTGAACAACGCGCGCGCTGGCAGCATCAAGGTCAACACCATGGCGAACCCACCGAAGATGGCGCCGGCGACGAAGTAGGGCGGGAAAATGGTGGTGTGCCAGGTCGGCAAAATGGAAGTGGCGAAATCGAAGGAGACGACGCTGTGCACCGACAGCACCAGCGGAGTGGAAAGGCCGGCTAACAAGAGATAGGCCATTTCGTAATGGCGCCAGTTGCGGTTCGATCCACGCCAGCCCACCGCAAAAATGCCATAAAGGAATTTTTTGATTTTCGAGGTCGCGCGATCGCGCAACGTCGCCAAGTCGGGAATTAATCCGGTGTACCAGAACAACACCGAAACCGTGAAGTAGGTCGAGACCGCAAAGACGTCCCAGAGCAGCGGGCTGCGGAAGTTCGGCCAGATGCCGTAATTATTCGGCAACGGCGCCAGGTACCACGCCATCCAAACGCGCCCGACATGCACGCCGGGGAAAATTGCCGCGCAAATCACCGCGAAAAGTGTCATCGCTTCCGCGGAACGATTGATCGAAGTACGCCATTTCTGTCGCAGCAAGTAAAGAATGGCCGAAATCAAAGTGCCGGCGTGCCCGATACCGATCCAGAACACGAAATTGGTGATGTCCCAGGCCCAGCCGACGGGATGGTTCAGTCCCCAAGTCCCGACCCCGGTAGAAATTTGATAGCCAAGACAAAAGAGACCGAAACCGGCTATCATCGAGGTAACGGCGAAGGCGACCCACCACCACCGCGGTGCGCGATTTTCTACCGCGCCGGAGATGCGCTCCGTGATCCATCCATAACTGCGCCGATTCAATACCAGCGGCGGGCGAGCCAACGGCCGTTCCACCGAAGATGATGCTTCGCTCTCAATCACTTCTGGTGCTGTGGTGGCGCCGTCCATACTCAAGTGTCATCCCGAGCGAAGCCGAGGGATCCCGAGGCGAAACCTTTAAGGTTCTGCCTCGGGGTTCTTCGACTACGCTTCGCTATGCTTAGAATGACCCTCATTCTTTCATCTCCTTTTTCTCGTTAGGGCTGGCGATGCCAATTTTGCGCGCGTCGGGCATTTTCGGATTCGGATTGCGAATGCGGGCGAGGTAACTGACCCGGGTGTTCACGTTCAAATATTGGAGCAGGCGATAATTGCGGTCCTGGAGTTTGATTTTCGAAACCTTGCTTTCGGGGTCGCGAATGTCGCCGAAAATGATGGCCTCGTTCGGGCAGGCTTGCGCGCAAGCAGTGGTGAAGGAGTCGCGCGGAATTTGGATGTCGGCCGATGATGCACCGGCGCGCACGTGAGCAGCAATTTTTGCTTCCTCAATCCGTTGCACACAAAATGTGCACTTCTCCATCACGCCGCGCATGCGCACAGTGACGTTCGGATTTTTCGAGAGTTTAACCGTATCGGGCGCACCCTTTTCAGTGAACGGCGCGAAGTATTCCTTATAGAGATTGAAGGCGCCGGCGATTTTCTTTTTGCCGACCGGTCGCTGATTGTAATCGAAATAATTGAAGCGCCGCACCTTGAACGGGCAATTGTTGGCGCAATAACGCGTGCCGACGCAGCGGTTGTAGGCCATGACGTTGAGACCGTCTTCGCTGTGAATGGTTGCGTTCACCGGGCACACCGTCTCGCAGGGAGCGTTCTCGCAGTGCTGACACATCATCGGCTCGTGCACTATTTCGGGATCTTCCGGAAGCTCTCCTTTGTCCTGGTCATAACCATTTTCACTCGCGTAATAGCGATCGATCCGCAGCCAATGCATCGCCCGGCCATGGGCGACTTGTAATTTGCCCACAACCGGAACGTTGTTTTCCGCCTGGCAGGCGATGACACAGGCGCTGCAACCGGTACAAGTATTTAAGTCGATTGTCATTCCCCACTGCTGCGCCGCTTGCAACGGCGGATGACGGTAGATGCTCGGTAATTTTTCTGGCAACTCGTTGTCACCCGCGATTTTTTTCACGAATTCGTTGTCTTCGCGGTAATGCTCGAGCGTCGCCTCGCGCACCAGCCCACGGCCTTCGATGCTGAAATGATCCTGCGTGATCGAAAGCGGATATTTTCTCCCAACTTTCTTGACGGCGATGCTGGCGATCGCTTTACCGTCAGCAACGACGTAATGCGGATTACTTGCGGTGCGCAGCAAGTAGCCGTTGAAACCGCTGCGCTCACCCACGCTGTTCAAACTCTCGCGGCCGTAGCCCAGTGGAATGGTGATCGAATTGTCCGCGTGCCCGGGCGAAATCAGGACTGCAATTTCCAACTCCCGCGGCGTTGGCGGCGGTGGCGGCGGCGAAGCAGGTTTACCTTCCACGGGTGGCGGTGTGGCTGGGACAAAATCGTTCACCGTGATCTGAATGAGATCGCCCGTCTCCACCCCAAGCGTTTTGGCGTAGCGCGGACTGATCAGAGCAGCGTTGTCCCAGGCCAATTTTGTGATCGGATCGGGCATCTCCTGCAACCAGGCGTTATTGATGTAACGGCCGTCGTCGATTGAGTAATCACGCACCAGCACGATCTCGGGGGATTCCGGGGTCGGCGCAGGCCCAGGCGCACTCCAGAGATTTTGCGCGATGCCACCGGCGGTGTTGCCATTGAATGCGGGCGGCTGGTCCCGCAGCAAAATGTGCGAGGCGAAACCGTCATGCAAAAATTTCGACCATGCCGTCGCGGGATCCCCGATTGGCTTGCTTGCCTGGAAAGTTTCCTGAACTAATTCGGGGCCGTCGACTTTCGGCTTGCCCAGGACCGCGTTCAACAAATCGAGCTCGGACAAACCACCGAAGAGCGGGAGAATCATCGGCTGGATGGCCAGGTAGTGTCCTTCCGAGCTCAGCGCATCGCCCCACGATTCCAAGAAATGTGATGCCGGGAGATTCCAGCGACAAAGCGCGGAAGTTTCGTCTTCGTAATAACCGAGCCGGATTACATCGGGCACCTTTTTTTGAAGCTCGGGCCAATCGATCCAGGTCTTGCTGGCCGAATCGTAGGCAAGCGAGCGCGGTGCGTTGAACACGGGATTCGCGCCGAGGATGAAAAGCTGTTTGATCCGACCACCCACGATGTCGCCCGCGAGTTGAAGAATGCTATTATCGCGCTGATTCCGGTGAACCTCGCGCAGCAAAACCGTGCGCCCGACATTTTTCAGCGCCGAATTAATTCCGTAAGCGAGCAACTGAACGACGACCGGCTGCTGCGGTCCGGCCAAAACCAAGCTGGCGCCCGGTTTTGAAACCAGATCATTGACCGCTTCGTTCAACCATTGCTCGTCCAACTCCGCAGCCCCCGCCGGAACCTGCAGGGTGGCGAGGACCGATCCCAAACCGGCATCTTTCGTCGCGGTCGCGACCCTCGTCGCAATCGCGTGCGCAATCAGCGGAATTTGGCTCGCCGGCAAACGGAGCCGGTGATCGGCCATCGCCCCAGTGAGGGTGTAGCGGTTCTCGACGACATAGAGCCGGTTCATTGAGTCTTTCGCCGAACTGACGCGACGCCGAAAACTGAAAGCACGAGACGATGCGATGTCGCCTTCCCCGCAATCGAGGAAATCGCTGTCGAGCGCCAGAACTACGTCGGCGCGCTCGATCCGAGGAACGAGGCGCAAATTGTCGCCGAAACTGATTTGGGTGGCGAAATTTTGCGCTTCACTCCGCAGCGGATCATAAACGCACCAGTGCAGGCGCGGGAACATTTTCTCCAGTTCGCCGCGAATTCTTTCCCGCGTGGGCGAATGCGTTTCTTCAACCAAAAACGCCAAGCCGGCGCCGTCTCCCATTTTCTTGCGCAAATCGCCCAGATATTTTTCAAACGCAGCGGTGGTGCTGGTTTTGCCATTCTCGGCAATGCGTTTTGCCCGCAGCGGGTTGTAAAGCTCGTTAATTGCGGCCTGCACGAAAACATCGCTGGCCCCGTTGCTCGCCGGATGCAGCGGATTGCCGTCGAGTTTAATCGGCCGGCCATCGACCGTCGTGACAAGGACCGGAATCGCGCCGTTCCGTCGCGGCATCGCGGTACTGTAGTAGAGGAATTTTCCGGGAATGGTCCACTCGACCGTTTTGGTAAAAGGAACCAAATGCATTTCCGGCCGGCGACAACTGCTCACACCGAAGCCAGCCAGGGCGACGGACGCGCCCATTAGTTTCAAAAAACTCCGGCGCGACCATTCGTCACCGTTCAGTTGCGCTGCGCCGGAAGGAAATTCGCGCTCCAGCCATTCGCGAAACTCGGGCGTATCGGCTAGTTCACCCGTGCTTCGCCAATAGCGTCGCCCCGAGGTAGGCGCCGGTGGATGTTGAAACACGCGCTTCATATTTTCTTCTGTAGCGGCGGTCTATGACCGCCGGAATGGATGCGTCCTAAAAATCGTCGGCGCTCATAGACCGTCGCTACAGGCGCGTTGTCCGGTGAAGGCTTCATCGGTGGCAGGACTGGCAGTTCTCCGTCGGTTGAATGTTCCAGTGTTCCTTCAACGTCTGGCCAATTTCACGCTGGGTTAGGCTTTTCTTCTGCGAAAAATCCTCGCGTGCGTCTTTTGGTTGTCCGTATTTGGCAACGAATTCGGCCATGCCATGCTGTGAGGCTTGGCGATATACACCACCGGCATGTGATTGACCTGCCCGTGACAACTCGCGCAACTGATCCCGCGATTGACGTGCGCACTGTGATTGTAAAAGACGTAATCGGGGGTGCGATGCAATTGCACCCATTCCACTGGTTGCCCCGTTTTCCAGCTCGTGCGCACTGGCTCGAGCTTTGGATTATCTTTTTGCACCTGCTGATGACACGCCATGCAGGTTTGGGTATTGGGGACGTTGGAGTGCGCCGCTACTTCGACAAAGCTGTGGCAATAACGGCAATCCATTCCCAATTGGGAAACGTGAATGTTGTGTGGAAAGGGCACCGGCTGGATCGGCTCGTACCCGACCTTGGTATATTTCGGGGTGACGTAATACCAGGTACCGGCAGTAAGGCCGCAAACAATCAGCACGCTGCAGATAGCCAGCTTGAGCGGCATCCAATTTGACCAGCGCGGGAAAAAGTTTGCCATAAAATTAGCGCCTTCGTTTGCGCTTGATCATCCGCCGCCAATTTTTTCCCGCGATGGAATTGGCGAAAACGGGTGGCGGTTTCAGATGAGCAACTGGTTAAGGTTGCACGCGCTGCCGAAACAGTGTGCGCTGATTCTATAAACACGCCACTGCTTGGCAAAAAAATTTTTTGCCAGCCCCGAAGGGTCGCCGGAAAACCTTAAGATCACTTTGCTGTGCGATCGTCATTCCAGCCGCGCAGACAATGCCAGGCCGGCTCGGACCGATGAACCTCACGAGGTCCGCAAATGTTTTCGAGTTTTATGAGATCCTTCGCTGCGCTCAGGATGACGCGCGATTGGGGAAACTTCACTGCATCGAAATTCCTCGTCCCGGCGGGACTGGCATTTTCGCCCGGAATGACAGAAGAGTCCGGTTAATGCGAGCTGCCGTTGCTATCCTGCTATTCATGAGCGGCATCGCTGCCGGCGCGGAAACCGCCGATACGATTTTCATTAACGGAAACATCTACACCGTTAACGAAAAGCAGCCGCACGCCGAAGCGATCGCGGTCCATCGCGGTCGCATTATTTTCGTTGGATCAAATGCAGAGGCCGAAAAATTCCGGGGCAATAAAACGCGTACCGTTGATCTGGCGGGCAAAACCGTTACGCCCGGTTTCACTGATTCGCATTGTCACATCTTCGAAATCGGCGAGCGCGAGATAACTTTGAATCTCGAGGGAACGAATACCCGCGAAGATTTTCTCGCGAAGGTCAAGGAGCGCGTCGCGCAAACGGAGCGCGACAAATGGATCACGGGCCGCGGCTGGATTGAAACGTTCTGGAGACCGCCCCAATTTCCAGCCCGGGCTGATCTCGACAAAATCGCACCAGACAATCCTGTTTTCCTCACCCGCGCCGATGGTCACGCTGCAGTGGCAAATTCCGCCGCTCTCGCCATTGCAAACATTGTCCGTGACACCCCAAAACCATTCGGCGGCGAGATCTTGAAAGATCCCAAGACCGGCGACCCCACTGGGATGCTGCTCGATAATGCGATGGACCTGGTCGCAAAAAATATTCCCCCGCCAAGCGAACCCGAGCGCGAGCGAGCCCTGCTCCTTGGCATCAAACGCGAGGTCGAACTCGGCTGGTGTGAGATTCAAAACGCCGGCAGTGAATTGTCGGATCAGGAAATCATCCGGCGCGCTTACGCTGGCGGAAAAATGAAACTGCGCATGATCAACGCCGCCTACGGCCCCGGTGAAGCCGCTGACACATTGCTGAAAAATGGCGCGACCTTGAATGCATTCGATCACCGCTTCACGCAGCGCACCATCAAAGTGATTTTCGATGGCGCCCTCGGTTCGCGCGGCGCGGCCTTACTTGCGCCGTATTCGGACGAAGCCAACAGCTCCGGTTTCCTGAC
>QHPM01000368.1 GCA_003219095.1 Verrucomicrobiota bacterium | reverse complement strand
ATCGAAGAAGGCCAGATTGCGATCGACATGAGCACGGTTCTTCCCGCGACAAGTTCGCGAGAAGAGGAAGCTTATGCGAAGCGCGGTGTCGATTTTCTGGATGCACCCGTCTTTGGCAGCAAACAAGAATCCGCGGATGCCAAGCTTTGGATTCTGGCCGCGGGCAACAAGGCCATCTTTGAAAAAGTGAAACCAGTCCTGGAGCATTTGGGACAAACCGTTCACTACTTTGGTAGGAACGGAAACGCCGCGGCCATGAAGCTAGTGGGAAATCTCATCGTCGCGTTAGAAATGGAAGCGCTCGCGGAAGGCCTTGTTCTCGCGCAAAAGGCCGGCCTTGATCTGGCGACCGTCATGGAAGTCGTAAAAGTTGCCGACTTCCGCTCGCCCCTGCTGGTGAGTAATGGTCAGAATATCTTAAAACGCGATTTTTCTACCAGCTTTGCCCTCGGGCTCATGCTCAAGGACGCGGGCCTCATAGAAAAATTTGCTGAGAGTTTGGAGTCGCCCATTCCGGCGCTGCGCGTTGCTGAAAAAAATCTCACATCGGCCGTTGCCCTTGGCTTCGGAAAAGAAAACGCCTCCGCCTTGATCAAGGCGCTCGAAAAAGAAGCTGGCGTGGAAGTGAAGGCACGCGTTGCGATTAAAGCGATTCCCACGGCCGTCACGCGAAAGCGCCCGACAAGAGTTGGTCGCTTGTAGGACAATCCCCTCGAAGGAGGGAGTAAGCGTCGCCCCGCAAGTAGCAACGGCAAATCCTCCGCACGCGCCATAGCGGCTGCGCCCGGTCGACCATTAAATTCTCAACACAATGTGGATTGTTCGCCTAGCTCTCAGTCGCCCTTACACCTTTGTGGTCGCAGCAATACTGCTGCTCTTGATGACGCCCTTTGTTCTAACCAAGACACCGACCGATATTTTCCCGTCCATCAATATTCCGGTGGTCAGCGTAATCTGGCAATACACTGGTCTGCCGGCCGACCAAATCGCTCAACGAATCATTTACAGCGAGGAACGGGCGCTCACGACCACGGTCGACAATATTGAGCACATCGAATCGACTTCGTATGACAGCCAAGGGGTAATTAAAGTCTTTTTTCAGCCCGGGACGAATCCATCGACCGCCGTGGCCCAGTTAACGGCCGTGTCGCAAACCATTCTCAAGCAACTCCCGCCGGGTACGACTCCGCCACTGATTCTGCAATACAGCGCATCCACCGTTTCCATTCTGCAGTTCGGAATTAGCAGCACTAAGCTTTCCGAGCAGCAAGTTTTCGATACCGCCCTGAACCAGATTCGCGTTGGACTGATCAGCGTGCCGGGCGTGAGCATTCCTTATCCGTATGGCGGAAAGCAAAGGGTGATTTCCGTCGATCTCGATCTCAAGGCATTGGAAGCAAATAACCTGGTCGAATCGGATGTAGTCACTGCCATCAGCAACGGGGCGTTAACTTATCCTAGCGGCGTGGCCAAGATTGGCGGAAAGGAAGTGCCAATCGATCTCAACGTAAGTCCGTTGACGATCGAGCCATTGAACAATCTGCCGATCAAGAGTGTCGGCGGAACGGTCATTCAAATAAGCGACGTGGCGGAAGTGCGCGACGGCTACATGCCGCAGGAAAATATCGTCCGTCAGGATGGTGTCCGCAGCACGCTGCTCAGTGTTTTCAAAAATGGTAGCGCATCGACTCTCTCGGTGGCGGCAGGAGTTAAGGCCGCCATGGCAAACATCCAGTCAGCGGCGTTGTTCGAGAAGGTGTGATCGCCGCTGCTCTGACCGCGCTGATGATCTTGCTCTTTCTCGGTTCCTGGAGAAGCACGCTCATTATTGCGGTTTCCATTCCGCTTTCGGTGCTGGCCTCTCTCGCCATTCTTAGCGCCTTGGGTCAGACGATCAATATTATGACGCTTGGCGGTTTGGCGCTCGCAGTCGGTATCCTGGTCGATGATGCGACAGTAACTATCGAAAACGTCGAGCGGCACCTGGCGGCGGGCGAACCTTTGGAAAACGGAATACTAAAGGGCGCGGGTGAGATTGCCTTGCCCGCGATGGTTTCCACCCTCTGCATCTGCATTGTTTTTGTTCCAATGTTTTCGCTCGCGGGAGTGGCACGCTACCTCTTTGTACCTTTGGCTGAAGCCGTGGTATTCGCCGTTCTCTCTTCCTATGCGATTTCCCGAACGCTGGTGCCAACAATGATTATGTTCTTCGAACGCCATCACAAGAAAAACGCGGGCGGCAGTGACAAGCATGTTCCACTTTGGGTGCGGCCGCTGGCGGCTCTCCAGCATGGTTTTGAAAAAGCGTTTGATCGTTTCAGAAACACGTACGGCAATTTGTTAGGCTCGATCCTCGAGCACAGGGTGACTTTCGCTGCCGGGTTCTTGGCTTTTTGCGTCTGTTCCTGGCTGCTCGTGCCGTTCCTGGGTCAAAACTTCTTTCCCGCGGTCGATGCGGGAACGTTTCGGTTGCACGTGCGTGCTCCCACCGCCACGCGGATCGAGCAAACTGCAAAGCTGGTCTACGAAGTCGAAACGAGCATTCGCCGCCAAATTCCGGCCAAAGAGCTCGAGGGCATGATCGACAATATCGGACTCCCGGTCTCCGGCATTAACCTGAGCTACAACGACAGTGGCGTGTCCGGGCCCGCCGATGCCGACATCTTAGTTTCACTACTACCCGGACATAAGCCGACGGCCAACTATGTGCGTAACCTGCGTCTTAGTCTTAAC
>QHPM01000072.1 GCA_003219095.1 Verrucomicrobiota bacterium | reverse complement strand
CGCTCAAATGTTCCTGCAAAAGTTCGCTCGCGATCCGGCCACGCCAGAGCTCGTCCGCTTCCGCGGCGTTTTTCGGCCACGGACTCTTTTCCCGCCGAAAATCAATTGTTCCGTTGGTTTTAAAATCGACCGGCTGCTTGAGAAATTCTTTTACCTTGGCGACCCGTTCGTCGACCCGCTTTTGGTAGAGATCATACATCTCGTAAGCCGGCTTGAGGTTGCCCAGCAAAATGTCGTCATCGAGTGCGGAACCATATTTTCCGATCATCCCATCGACATCTTCCTGGGTGAAAAAAAGGTGACTGAAATCCAGGAGTTCGAGGTAGCTGCGCAAAATTTTGCCCGACAGGTCGTCGTTTAATTGTTTGTGGGTGTAATGCCCTTCCTCCAGCAATCGGCCGACCGAAACGCAAACATTGTCCAGATCGGTCTTTGCCGGAAGCGCTGGCGTTGAAACCAGCCCGGCCAGTGAAATCGCCGCCATCGCGACGTATGAACCAAAACGATAATTCATGCCCTAAAATAGAAGTTTTCCATAGTCGCAGATCGCTGCCCTGAACGCAAGAACTCCCCTTGAATCCGTGACCGCTGCAGCGATTAGAAAGACAATCGGCGCCGCAGAACATTCAAAAAACGTTCCGGTGGTCGCGCTACAGTAATGAAATACGAGACATTTTGCGGCGGAATTTTCGAGACGAACTGCTATCTCTTTCACGCCCCGGCCGGGTCGATTTTATTTGACGCGCCGGACGGTAGTTGCGCATGGCTGCAAGAGCGCGAAGTCGATTTGAAACTACTACTCCTCACCCACGGGCACATTGATCATGTCGGCGACATTGCAAAAATTAGGCGGAAATTTAACTGCTTGATCGGTTGCCACCGCGATACTGCGCCGATGATTTCCGACCCCGATTTTTTCCGCAATTTCGGCTTCGGCTTTGAAATTGAACCGGTTACGCCCGATTTTTTCATCCAAGAAACGGGTGAGCGCGATTTCCAGGGAGCGAAATTTCAGGTGCTCGAGGTCCCAGGTCATTGCCCAGGTAGCCTTTGCTTCTTTTCGCGTGCGGAGAAGCTTTTAATTGGCGGCGATGTTCTCTTTGCCGGGGGCGTCGGTCGTTGGGACTTGCCCGGCGGGGACGGGCCACAGTTGTTTCAAGGAATTAAAGCGAAGCTGTTTCCGCTAGGGGAAGATGTAATTGTCCTGCCCGGACACGGGCCGCCTACAACCATCGGTAAGGAACGCCAAACTAATCCGTTTCTACGCTAGTTTTTCACCGACATCGCGAGGAAATAAAAGATCACGATGTCCTGGGCCATATGCATGCCGAAGGCCCATCCGGCACCTCGTGTTTCCACCATGCTCTTCGCCCAAATAAATCCTGCAATTGTCGCCATCATGACACCAAGCCATCCGGACGGCTGGCCAAAATAGTGTGCCAGCCCGAAGAAAACCGCAGTTAACCAAACCGCTTCACGCAGCGGTAGGACATCGCGAAGATGCGCCAGAGGAACGCAACGGAATTGGAATTCTTCGTTCGCCGCATTCAGGGCGGCCGTCGCCACCGCCCACGGAAACAGTTGCCACTGTTGAGACAATTGCCAGAAATCGGGCCGCAGATGTGTAAACAAAAATGCCGTCATCGCCATGGCAAAAATCACGAGGATTAGCGGCCCCAAGTGCCACCATCGTAGCGGGCTGCGAAACCAGAGAATCCGCTCCGGCTTGACCGGGGCATTCAGTTGGCCGATCCGCAGAAAAAGATCGTCTCGGGTAACATGGCGCCCGATGAAAGTGATGAGCATGAGCAGCGCTCCCGCCACATTCAACAAGCGCGTAACGAAAATCTTCGGCCCCCAATCGAGATTATTTATCAGGTTTTGAACTGGCAGCCAATCGCCGAGCGCCGGCGCGATCACAGACCAGCCCAGCCGCAGAATCGCGATCGTAAGCAGAAACGCGCTTAATCGTCGAAGCCGACTCAACCGGCTGAAGATAACAGCAGCAATGACGAGGACCAGAACCTGCGCGATAGGCATCGCATATTGATTCTCGTCGGCGAAACGGCCGTAAATCATCGGAATAATGCTGCCGGCGAGCATTGCGCCCCAAGCGAAAGCGCGGCACCAAGGATCCACCCGGGCCGGCGTTGCGCCCGCCTTGTTCGCGAAAGCCGGTGCTATGTCAGCTACGGCGGTCGAAAAAGCGGCGTCTTCGCTACTTGGTCCAGCCATTCTTTGGCAGAAAAGCAAGCGCCGCACCCAATGGTTCGAGTAAATCGATATCGGCGATCAGGTTACGCAGAGAATGGAGCGCGGCAGGGACGTGCGCCAGAAAATCCCGGTTGCCTTTGACCAATCCGAGAAAACCATAAGCCCCAAGTGCTTGCATCAGACGCTGCATCGCGCATAGCAGAAGCGTTTCGCGCAGTTGCCTGGTCGGTGCCAGACCCCGGCGCTCCGTGTAATAGGAATAAAGTTCCTCGCGCTCAGCCGGCGAAAACCGGACGTAGGGATCAAATAACAGCGACGCCAGATCATACTCTGCCAGGCCCGGACGCATCCCTTGGAAATCGATAAGAAAGGCGTGGCCGCTCCGCACGATAATGTTTTGAGATTGAAAATCACGGTGCACCAGGACGCGGGGCAACGATCCGAGCCGGTCGGCGATGTCTTCTAGTGCGGGCAGCGAGGCGAGCTCGCGTAGTTTCACTTCGTTTAATCCAAAGATTCGGCCGAGACAATTTTCGAAAAAATAATTCTGCTCCCACCGATAAAGCGTGGCGTTAAATTCCGGCGGCATTTCACCGTCGAGCTCGGCCCATTCGCTCTCGGGCAAATCATGAAGCCTGGCAATTTCATCCAGAGCCGATCGGTAAAGCGCGCCGCGCACCAACCAGGGGTCGTCGCGAAAACTGAAAAGATCGCTCACACCCAAGTCTTCGACCCAAATCAAGCCTTCTTCCGCGTCATGAAAATATATTTTCGGTGCGGCAATTCCGTGCTCGGTCAAAAATTCGGCGATGCGCACGTAGTGGCGGTTTTCCGCGCGCTCGAGATTGTATTTCACCAAAATAAGCGATTGCTCCGGCCGACAACGAACCCGGTAGAACCGGCGATCGGAACCGCCCTTCTCGATCGGCGAGATTTCGATTTGTCCCTCGCTGAAGGCGGGCAAACGGCGGCGGGTTTGGCGAAGAAGCAGTTCCGTTTTCACTTCAAACAATTGCGTCATGTAAGGTTCCGGCAGCAGTTCGATGAGTGCGGACGATACAGTTTTCCAGCACACTTCGAGAAGCAATTTGTGCACCGGGCCAGAGGATCGTGTCCACTAATTTGGCCTCGCTATCGACGTGACAGTTTTCTCCTACGACAGAACAGCCGAGCAGATGTGCGGTTGGGTGCACCCGAGCATTTTTTGCCACTGTCAGAGGCCATTCTGGCGTCCGAACGTAGTGCGGTTTCCATTTTTCTGCGGCAAGTGTGCGATGAAGATCCAAATATTGGCGGATCGACCCCACGTTAAACCACTTGCCATCGTTCAAGATGACTCCGCCAATCTTCCCGCTTTCCTTTATCCATTCGGTCACGATTGGAATGAAGGAGATTTTCCGTGCTCGCGGGATTCGTTGAAAAACCGTTGGGCTCCACACCGCGATATTAGCGAAATCATAGTGGCCAGCGACGCCGAGTCTGTTAGCGATATCTACGACTTTCCCATCGGCAAACGCGATATCGGCGCCCAGGCCTGTTTCTCTTAAGGCCAGCGTCACGTCATTTCCCCGCCGAAAATGTTCATCAATCAACGGCCGAAGGTCGACGTCGGTGAGAATATCGCCGCTGTAAGTTAGGAACGGTTCGGAAACAAAGAGCGGCTCGGCATTCTTGATTCCGCCGCCGGTCTCAAGCAACTCCGGCTCGTGCACGAGCGTGACCGGGTGTTCTGCGTAAGTGTTGCGCGCAAAAAACGCGGAGAATAATTCGGGAAGTCTGTGGGTATTGATGACGAACGAGTTCATGCCCGCCTCAATCAGGTGGTCGAGTGCAAAGGTGATGAGTGGCTTTTGAAAAATTGGCACGAGCGGTTTCGGCAACTCATCTGTTAGCGGACGCAAACGGGTTCCCATTCCCGCGGCTAAGACAAAGGCGCGTGTTATCACCGGCTTGTGCTCTGGCATGGCTGGGCTACAAATTGCGCCATGGCCGAAGAAACGATCTGGCACGGAACATCTTCACAAGTGAAAAATGCCAGCGTCTTTATTTTCTGTGGCTTGTGCCTGTTGGTTCTTCTTGTTCTGTTTGCCATTCTCTGGCGTAACGAATCCACCAGAGACTTCAGCCCGTACATTTTGACGCCAGCCATCGTGCCGATCTTCATCGCGCTCGCCCGTTTCCTCCAGACGAAAAACAAAGTTTACGAGCTTACGAGTGAACGATTGAAAATTACCGAAGGAATTTTTAACAAAGTGACGGACACGCTCGAGCTCTATCGGGTTAAGGACTTAGAAACACGCCAGCCGTTTTGGTCGCGGATGTGCGGTTTGGAAAATGTGCAGGTCAACACGTCCGACGTCTCGACGCCTTTCGTCTTGCTCGATGCGGTGCCGATTAAGTTGGGCTTGGGCGATAAGATCCGCAACGCCGTCGAGAATGTGCGCATGCAAAAACGCGTGCGCGAAATCGATATCGAGTGAGACACCATCTGTCGCTCCTGATCTTGGCCACTGCTCTCCGGGTCTCGGCGGCGGAGATTCCGACGTTCAGTCCCACCGAGTTCAACGTGCGCGATTTTGGCGCACGCGGTAATGGAAAGGATAATGATACCGCGCCTATCAATGCCGCCATCGAAAAATGCAGCAGCGGTGGCGGCGGCACCGTGCTGTTTCCAGCTGGAGTTTATTCCGCAGCCTCGATACATCTGCGCAGTAATGTGCGGCTCTTGCTCGATGCGGAGGCCGTGATTCGGGGCGCGGCCGACGGGTACGATCAGCCGGAGCCGGGGCGAAAACATCGAGAACTTTGCCATCATCGGCGGACGCATCGACGGCAGCCATCTGGTGGAGGACGATGCCGCACCGGGAAAAGGCGATAAAATTATCGCCTTAAAAAGTAGCCGTCGCTTGTTGTTTCAGAACATCGTTCATCGGACCGGCGCGCATTTTGTTTACCTCCTCAATGATTGCGACCACGTGACGATCGATCATGTGGCAATTCAACAATCGCGTGACGGTATTAATGTCGTTAGCTGTCGCGATGTCAACGTGCGCGACTGCAACATCACCGGGTGCGGCGACGACGCTATCGCATTAAAGACCGACTACGCGCTTGGTCGAAAAATCGCGTCCGCCAACATAACGGTCACTGATTGCCATCTCGAAACCGCTGCCAACGCCATGCAAATCGGCTCCGAGACAGTGGGAGATGTTCGAGATGTCAGCTTTTCGCGCATCAGTATCGCCCGCGCCGGGAAGGCTGCGATTGGGCTAACGTCAGCTGATGGGGCCATCGTCGAGAACATTCGTTATTCGGAAATTACCGTCAGGAAAGCAGCGTGCCCGATCTTTATACACGTGACCAGTCGTTTGCGCAGCGGCGACGCAACCAGGCACATTGGCGCGATCCATCACGTCACCATCTCCGATCTGACCTCGACCGACTCCAAACCACCCCGCGATGTACCCGTTTCGCCCGCAATCATTGTGGGAAAGGCAGAATCACCCATCGACAGTGTTACGTTGCAGAACGTGTCAATTGTCTCGGCCGGCGGCGGGACCAAGCCGGCCCAATGGATCCTGCCCGAGCCACGAGGCCACCCTCACAAAGCTTTCGCCTACGCGCCGGCGGCGGCCTTGTTTGTTAGTTATGCACGCGGCCTGCAATTGCAAAATCTGCAGTTTTCCTACGAGCGCACTGATGCGCGGCCGTCGCTCGTCGCGATCAATGTAGACGGCCTTGAAGTGGAGCGATTGCACGCCCAGAAAACCGGGACGGAAACCATGCACCTGCAACGCGTGAACAAACTCTTGCTTCGCGATTCAGCGCCGCTTCTCGATCAGAGCGTCGATCAGATAAACGAGTTAGCCTTTTAAATAAAGCCGGCGCGTCCCGAAATCGATGATTCCGTGATGACGTTGCAAGAGTTCGCCGCCGAGTAATCCAGCGACGGGATGTTTCCCCGCCAGCAAGCCGCCGTGAATGAGTCCTCCGAGATCCATAACGCCAACATTGTGACCGAGAATGTCGACCGAACCCACAGACAAGCGCCGGATGCGCGCAATTTGCACATCGCGCATTTTTAGGTTCACCGCCGCCGACCTAAACGGGGTATCGTGCAAGGGAATTTTCATGCGCTCAACAAATGCGCGATGCAACAGGGTGGCGAAAGCACCGGTATCAACCATCAGACGCGCCGGTGCGCCGTTAATCGCACCGTCCACATACAAATTGTAGCCCTCGCTCACATGGATCGGCACGCTCCTTAGCCCGCGATAATTCACCCCCGGCGTCAGTGTTTCTGATTCCGGTTCCAAATTCAAAATCAGGAGGCGGCGCTGGCAATCGAGCACCGCGCGAGTGGGAAAAAGAATATCGGCGCCGAGAATGCCGTCGATTTCCTGTTCGCCCCGAAGGCGCGCCACACGGCTGTCCGGACCGAGATCGATCGCGACCATTGGTTCGTCAACAAGATTGAGCGCACCGATCCGCAGCGATTTCGCGATTCCAACGGCGTCGAGTGCGCCATTGATCATCAATTTCGGTGGTAACTTCGAGGTGCTGGAAATTGAAATGAGGCCATAGTGCTGATGACGACTGACAGCGATGGCGCTGACGGGCGCTCCTGTATCCACTCCGAGCAAGGCGGGTTTTCCGTTAATAAAAGCGCGCACGATGAGATGATTCTGCGGGGAAAGTTCGAGCGGAAGAGCTTCGAATTGCGGATTGTTGCGCTGCCAGATTGGCCCTTCGGCAGCTGATCGACTCGAAGCGGACTGGCCCTGAGCCGGTGAGGCCGCCCAGCAGAACAAGGTGGCGAAGAAGCAGAGAAAAATCGACCCGAGCAAGCGAATGCAAAACGAAATCATTGCGTCGAAGAATAGCATGAGCTGTTTGAAAGCGAGAATCGATCTGTGGGAGATTGCGCGAGGGCAACCGAGGGGCTAAATGAAGGAAATAATGAAGTCTCTTTTCTGCATCCTCTTTGGTTTCACCGCAATCACTTCCTTGTGCGCGCAAGACATCGTCATCGGCGAATTCGCCTCGCTCACCGGCAGCGAAGCGACCTTTGGAATCAACTCGAGCAACGGCGTCGAGCTCGCCAAGCAGGAAATCAACAACGCCGGCGGAGTCCTTGGGCGCAAAATCAAAACCGTGATCGAAGACGACCAATCGAAGCCGGGCCAGCCCTCGTCCGCGGTGAAGAAACTGATCGCCAGCGACAAAGCGATTGCGATCGTGGGCGAGATCGCCAGCTCACGTTCACTGGAGGCGGCGCCGATTTGTCAGGAAGCCAAAATTCCGATGGTTTCGCCCGGCTCGACCAATCCGCGAGTGACCGAAGTGGGGGATTACATTTTCCGCGTCTGCTTCATCGATCCGTTTCAAGGCACGGTGATGGCAAAGTTCGCGCTCGATAATCTGAAAGCGAAGAAGGTCGCGATCCTGACGGATGTGCGCAACGATTACTCGGTCGGCCTGACGAAATATTTCAAGGAATACTTTACTAGTCACGGCGGGCAGGTCGCGGTCGAGCGTTCGTTCAGCGGCGGCGGGACCGACAAAGATTTCCGCGCCCAACTCACTTCCATTAAAGCGGCCCAACCAGATGCGATTTTTGTTCCGGGCTATTACACCGAGGCTGGTCTAATCGCGAAACAGGCGCGCTCGCTCGGGATCAAAGTTCCGCTCATGGGCGGCGACGGCTGGGATTCGCCCAAATTGTCGGAAATTGGCGGGAGCGCGATGGACGGTTGCTTTTTCTCAACCCATTTCTCGCCCCAGGATACAAATCCGAAAGTGCAGGATTTCGTGAAGAAGTATCGGGAGAAATTTAATGCCATGCCCGACGGGATGGCGCCCCTTGGCTACGATGCGATGATGATCCTGGCCGACTGCATCAAAACGGCAGGCACAACCGATGCGGCCAAAGTCCGCGAAGCTCTCACCAATGTGAAGGATTACGAAGGAGTCACCGGTAAGATCACGATCGACAACAAACGCAACGCAAACAAATCGGCGGTGGTGTTGAAAGTGAATGGCAGGCAGAACGATTACGTGGCAACGATCGCGCCGTAATTTACACTGTCATTCCGAGCGACAGTCGAGGAATCTCTAGCTATTCTGTCTTCGATGGTCTGCACGCATCGCTAATGAGATATTTTCGCCTCGGTTCCGCTTTTATTGCCCGCCCCTCAGCATGACCAAATGAGCGGAACCGAATTCAGCCAGCAGGTAATTAACGGCCTCTCCCTGGGCGCGTTCTACGCCCTCATCGCATTGGGCTACACCATGGTTTATGGGGTGTTGCGCTTCATCAATTTCGCGCATGGCGACGTTTTCATGCTCGGCGCCTTCTCCGGCTATTATCTGACGCCGCGCATCATGCCGCATTTTCAGAATGCGATGGCGCCCGTCGGCGTCGCCATCGTGCTCCTCGGGACGATGTGCATTTGCGCGATCATCGGAATGACCATCGAGCGGCTCGCCTATCGCCCATTGCGCAAACAACCAAAGCTGACCGTCCTCATCACTGCTATCGGTGTTTCACTTTTTCTCGAATATGGCGGCCAGTTTGTCTTTGGACCCGACCCGAAATCGTTTCCACAACAATTTGATCCGGAACATCCCGTTCCCCTGGTCGTTGATCGCGCGCTGGAAAACACGGGCGCACTAACGATCACCACCACGCAAGTCGCCGCCTTTGCCGTCACCATTTTCCTTCTGCTCGCGCTCACATTTATCGTAAAAAAAACGCGGCTCGGCCGCGCCATGCGGGCGGTTTCCAACAACGCGACCGCCGCGCAACTAATGGGCGTGAACATCGATACCGTGATCTCGTTCACCTTCGGCCTCGGTAGTGCGCTCGCCGGCGCGGCCGGAATCCTTTATTCGCTAAGCTATCCGTCCATCGATCCGCTCATGGGGTTGTTACCCGGAGTAAAAGCATTCGTCGCTGCAGTCCTTGGCGGAATCGGAAATATCCCCGGCGCCGCCGTCGGCGGAATCGTGCTCGGGATCGTCGAAACTTTCGTCGGAGGCTCCCAATTCTCCACTTACCGCGATGCCATCGCCTTCGCCCTCCTCATTTTGATTTTGCTCTTCCGTCCGTCTGGACTCTTCGGACGGGCTCAGGTGGAGAAAGTATGAACGAAGGAATACGAATAGGATTAAGAATAAGATTAGGAAGGAAGCATCGCGTGGATCGACGCCCTGATCGTAATCCTATTCTTAGTCCTAATCCTATTCCTACTCTTCTTCGTCGCTCGGTTGCTATTTCCAGTAAATGAAATATCGGCACACCAAGAAGTTCGCGCTGCTCGGGGCAGTCGTTCTCGCGTTCGTTGCCTCGCATTTTTCCTACAAGCTAAATTCCTACTACCTTCAGGTTGTTATCTTCATCGGCATCAACGTCACCCTAGCGGTCAGCCTAAATTTGATCAATGGCTACACCGGCCAATTCTCGTTAGGTCACGCCGGCTTCATGGCCATCGGCGCCTATGTCGCTTCCTATTTGTCGATGGAGCACAGCGCCGGACTTTTTCGCCTCCTCGGGAGCGCAAGCCCATGGAGCATCGCCATCGTCTTTCCGCTTGCCCTCATTGCCGGCGGGATCGGTGCCGCCATCGCCGGACTCGTGGTCGGCATTCCATCGTTGCGATTGAAAGGGGACTATCTCGCAATCGTTACCCTGGGCTTCGGCGAAATTATTCGCGTTCTCATCCAAAACACCGATGCGGTAGGCGGGCCGCGCGGCCTTTCCGGAATTGCTGGTTATACCAATCTGTTTTGGACCTACACCGTTGCCGCGATCACCATCTACGTTGTCGTTAGTTTAATCGATTCCACTTATGGCCGCGGATTCTTGACCGTGCGCGACGACGAGATCGCCGCCGAAGCGGTTGGCGTTAATACCACCCGCTACAAAGTGACCGCTTTTGTCCTGGGCGCATTTTTTGCCGGGATCGCGGGCGGCCTTTACGCCCACAGCACCACTTACATTAATCCGAGCGGATTCGATTTTCAGAAATCGATCGAAATCGTCATCATGGTCCCGATCTTGTCCGCCGCATCGCCGCCAATCGCATGATCATCTATTCTCTCATCTTGATCGCGCTGATGCTCCTGAGGCCACAGGGGTTGTTCGGAATGCTCCCGCGCCGTGCTTCGGAACGGAAGATCGGCCCTGTCCAGCAAGGACCTAAACTTAAGGGCGCGTCTTAAATCCGGATGAACAACGGAACGCTGCTCGATCTGAAAAAATGCACCATTCGTTTCGGCGGCCTTACTGCCGTCAACGAATTGGATCTGCAAATCGGCCTGCGCGATCTCATCGGCTTGATCGGCCCCAATGGCGCCGGCAAAACAACTATCTTCAATATCATTACCGGCGTCTATCGTCCTACCGCCGGGACAATCCAGTTTATCGGAAAATCAATCGCCGGTTTGCGGCCAAACGCGATCGCCCGCCGCGGCATCGCGCGCACGTTCCAGAATATTCGGCTTTTTGCCACCCTCACGGTCTTCGATAACGTTCGCGCCGGACTCAATCTGAGGGTGCGGCACGGGCTCGCCCTGTCCCTTTTTCGCTCCCCCGGATTCTATCGGGAAGAAAGCGATGTGGAACGTCAGGTGGTAGAGTTGCTGGATATCTTTGGGCTCACGGAATTTCGCGACACCATTTGCGTGAACCTTTCCTATGGCGATCAGCGCCGGCTCGAAATTGTTCGCGCCCTTGCCACCCGGCCCAAACTGCTCTTGCTCGACGAACCAGCCGCCGGGATGAATCCGCGGGAGAAGGAAGAGCTGATGGAACTGATCAAATTCGTGAAGGAGAAATTCCAGATCGCCGTCCTCCTGGTCGAACACGACATGAAAGTAGTGATGGGAATCTGCGAGCGCATTGCCGTGCTCGATTACGGAATCAAAATCGCCGAGGGAACCCCGGTCGATATCCAAAAGAACCCGAAGGTTATTGAAGCGTACCTCGGTGAAGAACCACCCGAATCTTAATCCTAATCCCTAACTCACTCCCGCCATGCACACGACTCTCGATCACGAAAAATTGGAAGTTTACCAACAATCACTTCAATTCATCGCCTGGACGTTACCGTTGCGCGACAGGCTTCCCTGTAGCGCATCCGTTCCCAATCAGCTCGACCGTGCGTCAACCTCAAT
>QHPM01000071.1 GCA_003219095.1 Verrucomicrobiota bacterium | reverse complement strand
GCAATAAATTTTCGATATCGGCAAAATGCAAACCGCTGGTCGGTTCATCGAGAATGTAAAAAGTGCGGCCAGTAGCCTTCTTCGCCAGTTCCGTTGCCAGTTTTACCCGTTGCGCTTCGCCGCCGGAAAGAGTGGTGGCAGCCTGGCCCAGCCGAAGATAACCGAGCCCTACATCCAGCATCGCATTTAATTTATCCGACACGCTCGGAACATTTCGGAAAAAACGTGCCGCCTCGTCCACGGTCAGATCGAGGA
>QHPM01000070.1:4816-7677 GCA_003219095.1 Verrucomicrobiota bacterium | reverse complement strand
TCGTGGGGTGCGCCCAATCGCACTCTGATCAATCACAATGGCCTTGTCGATCTGATCGACCCCGCGCAAACCGCGGAACGCCCCCGGCTTCTCCTTCGCATTGTAGAAATGACGGAACAATGCCCGGCGCAAAATATCGTCCACCAGCGTTGATTTGCCGCTGCCGGACACACCGGTCACACAAATGAAACAACCGAGCGGAAACGATGCCGTAACGTTCTTGAGATTATTTTCCCTCGCCCCAACAATCGTTAGCCAGCCTTCGGGGACAAGGTCGCCGGTTGATGGTTGATGGTTGATCGACCGCGGCGAAATGCGTTGGCGGGGAACGCCAATCCGGGCGCGGCCGGACAGGTAATCGGCGGTGATGGAATTTTTCGCGCTCGAAATTTCATCCAGCGTCCCTTGCGCGACAATTTCGCCGCCGCGCGGGCCCGCTCCCGGCCCGAGGTCAATGATGTGATCAGGTTAAGCGTTCCGAGCAGGCGAATGTTGTCGCGTTGATGTAACCCGATGCTTGGCTCATCAAGAACATAAAGGACTCCGGCCAAGCCCGAGCCGATTTGGCTAGCAAGCCGAATGCGTTGCGCTTCGCCGCCACTAAGCGTTCCGCTCTCCCGGTCCAGCGTGAGATAGCCCAGCCCAACTTCGAGCAAGAATTGCAAA
This sequence comes from Verrucomicrobiota bacterium, assembly GCA_003219095.1. Classification (GTDB taxonomy): domain Bacteria; phylum Verrucomicrobiota; class Verrucomicrobiia; order Chthoniobacterales; family UBA10450; genus AV69. Next base: position 7,011 of record QHPM01000070.1, on the reverse strand, counting down.
CGCGATTCGATTTCGCGCACCACTTCCGACGCGATCTGTCTCTGCTGCGGCGAGAGCGCGATCTGTGAAATAAACTGCGCGGCCTCCTCCACAGTCAGCTCGGTAAACTGATGGATGTTGAGCTCGCCCCCGTCATCCCGAGCAACGTCGAGGGATCCCGTTGCGTTACCTTGAAGCTTACTAACGCGGGATCCCTGGGTCCGAGCCGGACTGGCGTTTTCGCGCGGGTTGACAGATCTCTTCACCGTCACGGCTAAAATTTCGGGCCGTAAACGCGCGCCGCGGCAAACTTTGCACGGCTCTCGCGTCATGAAGGAGCGAATGCGATTACGGGTGAATTCGCTTTCGGTTTCCTCGTAGAGCCGCTGCATTTGTGGCACCAAACCCTCAAAAGGCTTGGCAATCTTTTCACCGTTACTGCCGAACTTCATCTCAATCGGCGTCTCGCCTGTGCCAAAATAAAGCGCTCTTTTAAAATTTTCCGGCAGCTCGGCAAAAGGCGCTTCTTCGTCGATGCGAAAATGTTTCACCAGCGCGCCCTGCAATTTTTTGTAATAGACCTGCATCCGCTTCGGTCCGCGGCGCCACGGCGTAATCACTCCCTCGGCGATTGATTTTTCCGGCTCGGAAATCATTAACTCTGGATCAACGACCAGTTGCGTCCCCAAGCCGTGACATGCCGGGCAGGCACCGAGATGACTGTTAAAGGAAAAATGCTTCGGCGTTAGCTCGCCGAGGGTGAAGCCGCTGTCGGCGTTACCGTAATCGGTAGAGTAACGGTGCGATTCCGATTTAGATGGTGGGGCCAGCGCATCGCTTGCCGATTCCGCCGCAGGCAGGCGACGCGCCTGCCCTACCATGCTTGGTTGTTGTCGCAAGACAATAACGCGGTTGCCGCCCCATTTCAGCGCGGTATCGACCGAATCAGCCAGCCGCACCCGAACTCCGTCACGAATGATGAGGCGATCGACCACCGCCTCGATGGCGTGCAATTCAGTTTTCTTTAATCGAATCGGTTCCGGCCGGCCCAGCTCGATGATCTCGCCATCGATCCGCACACGGACGAATCCTTCGCGCCGCAGTTTCTCGATCACATCGCGGAATTCGCCGCGCTCATTTTCGACGATGGGGGCGAGCACTACGATCTTCGTTTCAGGCGGGTAGGCCAAAATCTGATCGACGATTTGCTGCGGCGTTTGGCGGACCAGCGCTTTTCCAGTCACGGGATCGTGCGGTTGGCCCACGGCGGAGAAAAGAACCCGCAGGTAATCGTAAATTTCGGTGGTCGTGGCGATAGTCGAGCGGGGATTGGCCCCGGCGCTGCGCTGTTCGATGGCAATGGCCGGCGACAAACCCTCGATGAAATCGACGTCCGGTTTTTCCATTTTATCCAGAAATTGCCGGGCATAGGCGGATAGACTTTCGACGTAGCGGCGCTGGCCTTCGGCATACAGGGTGTCGAACGCGAGAGAGGATTTCCCTGACCCGCTCAGGCCGGTAATAACCACCAGCTTCTCTCGCGGAATCTCGACGTTGAGATTCTTGAGATTGTGCTGGCGTGCCCCAACGATTTTGATAACTTGCGCAGGCATTCGGACGACGGATGTCGAACCTATAAGTCAAGCACAAGCCTTGCTTTTCTCTACCGAAATCGACACGCCATGACTGAAAAATCCGCCAGCATCCCTAGCGAAGAGCTGAAACAGCTCCAGGCCAAGTACAGCGAGATTAAGCATTCTATTAATAACGCCCTCGCCGTGATGATGGCGCTGTCGGAAATGTCGCAGCGCCGACCGGATTACGCCGAAAAACTGGCCTCAACGGTGTTGACCAAGGCGCCCCAGATCGTTTCCAGCTTGCAAGAATTTACCGAAGCCTTGAACGAAAAAGCCGGACCAAAGGCGGAAGGCCTGCCAACGTCCGTCGCCTAAGGGCTGGAATTGCCGGTCGTGACCACGGCCCCGGGCAAAAAGGTTCTCGTTGTCGAAGACGAAGCGGACGTCGTCGAAATGCTGGTGCGCGCCTTTAAACGCGTCACCGGATTCAACGTTATCACCGCGGCAGACGGCGCGGCCGGCCTGCGACGGGCCCGCGAAGAATCACCCATGCTCGTCATTCTCGACCTGATGCTGCCGAAAATGCCGGGCTTGGAAGTCTGCAAGATTCTTAAGGGTGACTCGCTCACCCGGCACATT
>QHPM01000070.1:0-4810 GCA_003219095.1 Verrucomicrobiota bacterium | reverse complement strand
GACTATGTTTCAAAACCATTTTCGCCGCGCGAAGTCGTGCTGCGTGCTCAGGCAATTTTGCGCCGCGGCGAGACCCCGACCGAAACGCAATCATTTGTCGCCGGCCCGATCCGGATCGATGGCTTGCGCCATCATGTTTCCGTCAACGGCAAAGTCGTTCATCTCACCAGCCTCGAATACAAATTGCTGCGCACTCTGGTTCAACGGCGCGGCCGGGTGCAGGAGCGGGATCGCCTGCTCAGCGACGTCTGGGGTTATGAAAGCGTGATCGATACCCGCACCGTCGATACCCACGTCCGCCGATTGCGTGAGAAGCTGGGCAAAGCTGGTGACGCTATCGAAACCATCCGCGGTTTCGGCTATCGTTTGCGCGAAAGCTAATCGCGCATGCTTTGGTGGATTGTTGGAATTGGACTTCTTATTGTCATCGCCGCTGCCTTTTACCTGCAGCGTCTTTGGCTGCGGCCCTGGCAGGAGCTTGAACATCTCCTAACGAGAATTGGGCGCGGCGAACAACCGCGCACGTTTCTCCTCGTCGGTCCTGCGCCAGCTCGCCGGGTCGGGCTGGCTTTGGAACAACTGTTGGTCCGCCAGCGCGAACTCGACCGCCAGGTTTCGCAAGACACCGCTGAGGTGCGTGCGGTCTTTTCCGCACTGACCGATGGTTTGCTGATGGTTGACTCCACCCAGCGCATTCTGATTTGCAATCCCGCTTTCGAGAAATTGTACGACAAATCTCCCATCACCGCGGGAACACCCTTACTCGACATCATTCGCGACAGCGACGTGATCGAGCCAATTCGGGAAGCGCTCGATCAGGCCAAGGCACGGGTTGCAGAGGTAACCGCGCCCGATCGCAAAAAGCAACTTCAGATCACCGCCGTTCCGATCACGGATCAAAATGGGAAAGCGAGCGGCGTAGTCGCGTTGTTCCATGATATCTCGCGACTGAAACAAACAGACGAAATCCGGCGCGATTTCGTGGCCAACGTCTCCCACGAACTGCGGACGCCGCTCTCGATTTTTCATGGCAACCTCGAAACACTGCTTGAAGCCGGCGACCTCGATGAAAACGAGACGCGCCACATTTACGAAGTAATGAAGCGGCATTCGGACCGGCTCAAGTTGCTGGTCAATGACCTGCTCAGCCTTGCCCACCTCGAATCGAAGGCGGCCAATTTACAGCTCGACGAAATCAAACTGCGCGAATTTCTGGAGGCGGTGACGCGTGACTGGGCGAAACGTTTGGCCGGAAAAAATCTCTGGCTTGAACTGGAGGTTCCCGACGACTTTCCCACCCTGCGCGCAGATGAACGGCGGCTCGAAGAAGTCGTGCACAATTTGCTCGATAACGCGGTGAAATATTCGCATCAGAATGGTCGGATCCTGATCCAGGCTGGCGCGCCTGATCAGGACGTCGTGCTCTCTGTTTGCGACGAAGGGATAGGCATCGCGGCCACTGATTTGCCGCGCATTTTCGAGCGCTTTTATCGCGCCGATCGTGCCCGTAGTCGGGAACTTGGAGGTACCGGCCTCGGTTTATCCATCGTCAAACATATTGCTCAACTTCATGGTGGGCGGGTTGAAGCCGAGAGTGCGGTCGGCCAAGGCACCACGATTCGCGTCATTTTGCCGAATCCCGCCGCAAACTAATACGGGAAGTGCGCCGAGAGCACTCGTCTCTTCTTATTCGGTGCCGTGCCCAATCACCGCTACAATCTTTCAGCGCTATCGGGTCAAATGGGTTTGTAACCTAAACGTAACACTTCGGCATTTGCGGCCCCCGTTGGCAAGGCGGCATGATTGAAGGATGGCTGAAGTTGTCGCCGCGTCTCCGCTCGCCGCCCCGCGGCCCGTTCGCCGCTGGCGCGCTGACGATTTTATCAAAGCGTTTTTCGGGAGCAACGCGCTTATCGCCATTGTTGTTCTCGCCCTCATCACTATCTTTCTTTTCCGCGAAGGTTTCGGGTTTTTTGGACAGAATTTGCGCAACATCCGGTTGTATCGCCGCGCCGGTCTTGAATACGTCGATATCATGCGTGACACGGCCAACGCCCACGCCGCACTTTCTCGCGGATTGAATCTTACCCGAAAAAGCGCGCAGACTACGGAATCAGCCGAGACCCTGGCGCGATTCGATCAATTTGCTACTGCCTTCAGCGATTCGGCTGAGGATTTGAACGGCCTTGTTTCCGATGCCGGAGAAAAAGCAGTGGCTTTGCGTGACGCACTTGCGCTCCAGGCGGGGGACGTTGATCGCGGTGGTGAAAATGAGGGACGCGCCGGCGCTCCCCCCGTCGATGAAGCAACCACCATCTCGGCTCTGCGCGCGAACACGGCAACCTTCGCCGCAATCACCTCGACGATGGCCGAAAAAATCCGCGGGCTGCTCAAGACGCCACCGACATTCGAGAATGCGAAAACGAAGCGGACCTTCGATAGTTGGTCGAAAAGAGTCGAGAACTATCTCGCAATTCTGCCCGGCACGACGAAGAAGTTGCAGTCGTGGGATCCTGACAGTCCGGTGCCGGCCTATCGCGCCGTTACTAGTTTTCTCTTCGGACGCGATTGGATCACGGCCAGTTTTTGGCAGGATTGGTACGGGATTATTCCATTGCTGGTTGGCTCGATCATGGTTTCGATCGTTGCGCTCGCCATCGCGGTGCCCTTCGGCGTTGCCTCGGCTATTTACGTAAGCGAAATCGCGTTCCCGGCTGAGAAACAATTAATTAAACCGTACGTCGAATTCATCGCTGCAATTCCATCGGTCGTGCTCGGGTTTTTCGGCATCGCCGTCGTCGGCGAAACCATTCGGCACCTTTCGCAATCGCGCTTTTTTCACTGGGTCGGTTTCTTTCCGATTTCGGAACGCCTGAACGTTTTCACTGCTGGCTCGCTTCTCGCGCTCATGGCGGTGCCGACAATTTTCACGCTGGCCGAGGACGCTCTGCGCAATGTCCCGCGCGGATTCAAGGAGGCTTCCTACGCGCTGGGCGCCAATCGCCTCCAGACAATCGGACGCGTGCTGGTGCCGGCCTCCCTTTCCGGGATCGTCTCGGCCGTTTTGCTTGGACTCGGCCGTGTCATCGGCGAGACCATGGTGGTGCTGCTTTGCGCCGGAAACCGGATCGCCATTCCCGATTTCACGCAAGGCCTGGGCGCGTTTTTCCAACCGGTGCACACCATGACCGGCATCATTGCCCAGGAGATGGGGGAGGTGGTGCGCGGCAGCATTCATTACCGCGCACTTTTCATGGTTGGCCTTGTTTTGTTCGCCATTACCCTGGCGATAAATTACGGCGCTCAAAAATTGGTGCAGCGCTATCGCATGTCGATTGGCTAGGACTATGAGCAACGCACGCCGGACCCGCAACCGCATTGCCCAGACAATTTCGTTCTGGCTGTTTCGCTTCGCCACCTACGCCATTCTGGCGGCGGCGACCTACATCTTCCTCGATATCGGAATCAAAGGCAGCCGCACGCTTTTTACCGCGCGCGCACCGTTTATTAACGTTCCGTTCTTCACGCAAGGTCCGCAGACGCTTTTTGTTTTCGATTACGAAGGAAAAAAATACACCCTGAGCGATCGAGAATTTCGCGCTTGGAAAATCGAACATCCAGTGGAAGTGGAGGCGACCAGTGTGGCCTACTCCGCCGGCGGGGTCTGGCCCTGTATTGTCGGCACTGGTTTGCTGGTCATCGGCTCGATGATTTTCGCGCTCGCAGTCGGAATTTGCAGCGCAATCTACCTCAACGAGTACAGCCAGAACACGCGTTCCATTCGCCTCATTCGCATCGCCATTCTCAACCTCGCCGGCGTGCCCTCAATTGTTTTTGGACTGTTCGGCTTCGGCTTGTTCGTGATTTTTCTGCATTGGAACGTGTCGCTCCTGGCCGGCTGGTTCACCCTCGGCTTGATGATTCTGCCCGCCATCATCACGGCAAGTGAAGAATCGCTGCGGGCGGTGCCCAATGGTTTGCGCGAAGGCTCGCTCGCCCTCGGGGCCACCAAATGGCAAACCATTCGCAAGAATGTCCTGCCCTACGCGGTCCCGGGAATTTTAACGTCATCCATTCTCGGCATCGGCCGGGTCGCCGGCGAGACCGCGCCCATCATGTTCACGGCCGCTTACGCCTTACGCGATGAAATGCCGTGGCAGGTGCAGCGTTGGACCGATTTCGTTTTCCAAGGGGTCATGGCATTGCCTTATCACATTTACGTTGTCAGCTCGAAGATTCCGCAGAACGAATACACCGAGCGGATGCAATACGGCGCAGCTTGCATTCTTCTGTTGCTTGTCTTTGCTATCGCCCTCGCCTCCATCGTCCTGCGCGAAAGAACCAGGAAACGTTTGTCATGGTAGTAATGGATAAAGAAGAAATAACGCATCCGGCACCGCCGCTGGAATTGCAAAGACCGGCCCAACCCGAGCCGCGCCAGCCGGTCATGATCAGCGTCGATGACGTCGATTTTTGTTATGGCACGAATCAGGTCCTTTTCGACGTGAATCTGGAAATCCCGCCGCGAGCCGTCACTGCCTTCATCGGGCCGTCCGGCTGCGGGAAAACAACGCTGCTGCGCTGTTTTAATCGGATGAATGACCTGATTGACGGTGCGCGAATCTCGGTTGGCAGCATTCGAATGGAGGGACGCGATATTTATGCGCCGAACATCGATGTGGTCGATTTGCGACGACGGGTGGGGATGGTTTTCCAGAAATCGAATCCGTTCCCGAAATCGATTTACGAGAATGTCGCCTACGGTTTGCGCGTGCTTGGGGTAAACAAGAAATCGCAGATTAACGAAGCA
>QHPM01000069.1 GCA_003219095.1 Verrucomicrobiota bacterium | reverse complement strand
TTGTTTCTCGAGATGATCGAATCCAACTGTGACTCGGGTGTGATTTTTGTCCGTCACCACCAGGCAATAGCCTTTGGAAGCATCGATCTCGCGAATTTGAAAACGGGTTTGCATGAAACTGCCGGCGCTTAAACGCAACAATTCCAGGGCTGCTTTCGCTTCAACCGACTGGACAATTTTCCCCGGTTCGAGCGATTCGCTGGTGCACCCGGTGATGACGGGCAACCCGAGATATTCCGGCAATAATTTTTTTTCTTTCATCAACACCCCGCGGGCATCGATCAAAAAAGCGACATCGGATTCAAATGGATCGGCGATTTGTTTTTCACTCGTGATCCAGGCGATCGGTTTGCGCTCGAGGATGCGAATATCGATTTCGCCCGGCAATTTGCGCACTACCTCCACTTCATCCACCTGTGGCAACTCCTGTAAGACGCGATGCACCTGCGCCAGATTGATCTGAAAAATATTTTCGCCCTCGCGGACGCTGGCAGTTTTCAAAACTTGATCGCGTTGAAGCGTGCCATCTGTCTGCACGTCGATCATTGCCAGGCGGTAGTCCGGGTTTTCGAAAAAGAACCGGCGCATCCCGATCCGCACACCGAAATAGATTCCTGCGCAGATTGCGGCGGCCAACGCGATTTTTGAAATAAAAACAAGCGCTCGCCGGTTGCGATGCTGCGTGGCCTTGCGCGCCCGCACTTTCACATCCAGCAAATGTTGCTGTTTGCGCTGGCGCGGATTGGAAACGCGCTGATTAACGGCCCGTTTGCGGGTGGAACTGCTTGATTTCATTTCACGCCCTCCCGCCGCGCAGACGACAATTCGATAATGCGCAGGCAAAGCTCGTCGTACTTGATTCCAGCGGCCGCTGCGGCTTCCGGAAGCAAACTCGCCTCGGTCATCCCCGGAATTGTGTTTACTTCCAAAACGCTCGGCTCCGCGTTTTCCGGCAAAATCACATCCACTCGCGAATAAACGCGCAACCCGATGGAGCGATACGCGCGCAAGGCCAGGTCCTGAATGCTGCGCGTCAGCGTTTCTTCAATTTTCGCCGGACAAACATGTTCCGCTCCGCCGCCCGCCTGCGGATTGAGGAATGGATACTTGTTGGTGAAATCGTAAAAGCCTCCTTTTGGAATGATCTCGAGAATGGGCAGCACTTGATTGCCCAGAATTCCGATCGTTAATTCGCGGCCGGGGACGAATTCTTCCACCAGGAGCTGACGATCGAATGTACGCGCTTCGGCCAGCGCAGTCTCCAATTTATCGGCGTCCTTAATAATATAGACGCCGACAGTCGATCCCTGCCGCGGTGGCTTAATCACGAGGGGAAGCGGCAGCGTCGGTTTTTCATTCGCGCCGATGACCTGCCAACGAGGAGTGGTGACGCCAGCGGCTTCGAATTTTTTCTTCGATTCGATTTTATCAAATGCGTTCCGGCTTTCTTGTACGCCATCGCCGGTATAGGGCACACCGCGATTTTCCAAAATCTGTTGGAGCTGGCCGTCTTCGCCAAACGTCCCGTGAATGGCGATAAAGGCGAGATCGATATTCTCCGGTAATTCGAAGTTTTCATCGCGGACATCGACTTCGAAAACCTCCGCACCACGCGAGCGCAACGCTTTGGCGACGCCGCGCGCGGTCGCAAGCGAGACGTCGCGCTCCGATCCCGGTCCGCCCATTAATACGGCGATCTTTTTTGGTAGATTCATCGCATCATCTCCCGCGCGATACCGCGAACTCCGGGTAGCGCACGCGTCTCGCGTGCTGGCGATGGCGTCTTCGCCATCGCGAACTTTCAAAAGATTGTTTCGGCGAGACGCCGAAACCAGCACGCGAGACGCGTGCGCTACCCAGAACCTCCGTGTTCGATAGTATTCCCTTCACGATTCTTCCCCCACGATTTGCACTTCGGTTTGCAATTCGACGCCGCGTTCTTCCCGCGCCGTCACTTGAATTTTCGCGATCAACTCCAGCATTTCCGCCGCGGTCGCGCCGCCGTCGTTGACAATAAAATTCCCATGCACTTCCGAGACCCGCGCTTTTCCGATAGTGCAATTTTTCAAGCCCAGCTCGTCCACGAGTTTTCCCGCGGGAATGCTTTCCGGATTTTTGAAAATGCAGCCTGCGCTTGATGCCGCCGGCTGCGTCGTTTTACGTTTGTGCTGCGATTCCTCGAGCTTGCGCACGATCTCGTCCTTCCTGCTCGGCAAGCCACGAAATACTGCCGAGACCGCATAATTTTTCTCCAGCGTTGGCACATGCCGGTAATGCACTTCCATCTCCGACGGGGTCATTGTCTGTGCGTTCCCTTCGGCGTCGAGAAGGCGGACGTTAACGACATGGTCAAAAGTCTGTCCGCCCATCGCGCCGGCATTCATTCGCAATGCGCCGCCGACTTCACCGGGAATCCCTTCCATCCATTCGAGACTGCCAACGCCGGCGTCGCGGCCGGCATAGGCAACCTGTTTTAGCTTTGCGCCAACACCGGCGGTGATTTCGTTTCCATTTACCGTGATATCCTCAAACTCGCCGCCGCAGGGATGAACAACCACGCCTGTGATTCCGCCATCGCGCACCAGAAGATTCGATCCGCGGCCGATGACGAAAAGCGGAAGATTCTCTCGTCGACAAAAACGAATCAATTCGGCAAAGGCTTTCTCCGTACGCGGCTCGATCCAAAACTGGGCCGGCCCCCCGACGCGCAAGGTGGTGTGTTTCGCCATCGGCTCATGCAAACGCACTTCGCCTTTTTCGCCCACGATCGCCTTCAATTTTTCCGCCACCACCAGTTCCGCCGCCAGCAGCGACAATTGCTCGTGAATGTTTCCCGCGCCGAGGCTAAGGACGAGATCGCCCGCCGCCAACATATTACCGACATCGTGATGGACGCGGGCGAAGCGCGATTGATAAGTCACCCCGCGGTGGCCATGCGCGGAAATGGCGTCGGCAATGGTCTGGCCGCTGATCCCGGGAATGGGCGGCTCGCTCGCCGGATAAACATCGGTAATGACAACGCGATCGGCCTGATCAAAGGCAGCGCCAAATTCATTGCGCAGGGCCTTGGTCCGGGTGTAACGATGCGGCTGAAACATTGTCAGCACGCGATTGCGCCCAGCCGAACGCGCCGTGGCCAGCGTGGCACGAATTTCGGTTGGATGATGGGCATAGTCATCGACCAATAGAAAACGATCGCTGGCATATTTGATTTCGAAACGCCGGCGCGCGTGTCGAAATTTGGCCAGCGCGGTGGCGATTTTCTCGAGCGGGATACCGAGTTCACTCGCCAGCGCGACGACCCCGATGGCGTTCTGCACATTGTGTCGGCCCGGAACATTCAGCCTCGCTTCGCCCAGTTTCTCTCCGCGCCGGAAAACAGAAAAGACCGAGGCGAAATCCTCCAGCGAAACATCCTGCGCGCGATAATCGACGTTTTCGCCGAATCCGTAGGAAACCGAGCGGTCGGACCTGCAAACACGCGTTGCGACCGCGTCGTCGGCGCAGAAAAAAACCTTGCCGGACGTTTGGCCGATTAACTGATCAAAGACCGCCTCGATTTCCGTCAAGCCACCATAAAAATCGAGATGTTCCGGCTCGATATTTAAAACCAGAATGTGTTCGGGATGAAAACAACGAATGGTGCCGTCGCTTTCGTCTCCTTCGGCCACAAAAAATTCACCTCGCGGATCCCAATGCGCGTTTTGCCCGAGGATCGGAATTTCGGCCCCGACGTAATGCGACGGGTGCAACCCGCCCTCGCGCAGGACATGCGCGGTCATGGCCGAGGTCGTGGTTTTACCGTGCATACCGCAGATGATGATGCCGCGCTTTCCCTGCATGATGGCGGCGAGCGCTTCCGCGCGCCGAGCCGTTCGCGTTTCCGCTTGGCGCGCGCTAACGAGAATTGGATTGTGGGCCCTGATCGCCGAGGAATAGACGATCAACTCGGCCTCGGCTGCGTCCTCCGCGCGATGTTGCGGGAAGAATCGCAGGCCCAGTCGCTGCAAACGTTCTACTTCTACGGAAATCGACTTGTCCGATCCGCTCACCTGATGCCCGAGCTCCAGCAGGAGCGCGGCGATGCCGCTCATCCCGCTGCCGGCCACGCCAATCAGATGTATGCGATGATGCTCGCGCGTGAGAAATCGCGCCAGACTGTGTTGCACGCGCGTAGTCGTCATACTGCGGCGTTTGTATATTTCTCCATCGTTTCCACCACCGCGCTGGCGGCATTTCTGGTCGAAAGATTGGCCGCGTTCTGCGACATGCGCTGCAGACGCGCGTTGTCTTCGATGAAGGGAAGGATTTTTCGCGTGAGCGCGTCGTCTGAAATTTCCGATTCTTTAACCAGGATGGCTGCATCTGCCTTCACAAACACTTCGGCGTTACGGGCCTGATGATCGTCGGCGGCATAGGGAAACGGAATGAGGATGGCAGGCAAGGCGAATGCGGCCAGTTCGGCCAGACTCGCCGCGCCGGATCGAGCCACGGCGAAATCGGCCGCGCTGTAAAGTTCTTCCATGCGATGATGAAAAGCCGCGACAAAAGCCGGCAGTTTGGCGCGCCGATAATTATCAGCCACCAGTTTTTCATCGCGCGTTCCGGTCAGATGAATCACCTGCAGCCGCGCTCCATCCAGTGACGGCAGCGACTTGATCATCGCCTGGTTGATTCCACTCGCGCCCTGACTTCCGCCCATCACCAGCAGAGTCGTAATGTCCGCGTTTAACCCAAGTTTTGCCCGCGCGGCTTCGCGATCGAGGCGCTGCAATTCCGTCCGAATCGGTGTGCCGGTCACTTCTGTTTTCACTTTCGGGAAAAAGGGCGCGCATTCTTTGAAACCGAGCAGAACTGCCCGCACCAATCGCGCGGTCATCTTGTTGGCTTTGCCGGGAATCGCGTTTGATTCGTGGATGAATGTCGGCACGCCGCGCATCTTTCCGGCGAGGACCGGCGCGGTCGAGGTAAACCCGCCCATCCCGAGAATGACCTGGGGTTTGAACCGTCGGTA